>NZ_MAEY01000005.1:0-282741 GCF_002013745.1 Mycobacterium sp. D16Q16 | reverse complement strand
AGTGTACGCCGGAAACAGACACACGAGGGAGCACATCTCATGAGCGACAGCGTGCCTGGAGACATCGCTAAGGAGATCGTGCGACGCAATACCGAGCGAGTCCAAGGTCAGGGAGACTTCGCCTTGTTCGAGACGCTGTTCGCCGACGACTTCGTCGATCACACACCGCAACCGGGCACGACAGCCGATAAGGACGGGGTTCGGGTGCTCTATCAGCGGCTGCGCGCCGCCTTCCCTGATTTCCGGCCCGAAATCCATTGGCAGACCGTGGATGGTGACGTGGTCACCACCTTCAAGACCTATCACGGAACGCATCGCGGCGCGTTTCTCGGAATCGAGCCGACGGGCAGGGTCGTACGGTTCGAGACTGTCGACGCGATGCGCGTGCGGCGCGGGCAGATCGTCGAGCACTGGGGAGTGGCCAACTTGTACTCGGTTGTCCACCAGCTTGGCGGTCGCGTCCAGTCGTGAACCTGGCAAGGCCACGCTGCACCGCTGTGACCGCGGATCGTCAGGTCAGCTGAAGCGGACGTGCATGGTCGCGAGGCCGAAGATTTTTTTACCGCTGGACTTCGCAGTCACAATGATGATGCCGGTGCGGGTTTCTGGATCCAGCGATTTGATCTTGCCGCCGAACTCGATGTCCGCGCCCTCGGCGGACGACACGATCGCCGGTGCGGACAGCCGGACCGCATAGCGAGTCACCGCGCCCGGGTCGCCCGACCACGCCGAGAAGAATCCGGCCCCCAACCCCATGGTGAGCATGCCGTGTGCGATTACGTCGGGCAGCCCGGCCAGCTTGGCGATCTCCTCGTCCCAGTGAATCGGGTTGGCATCGCCTGCGACGCCGGCGTAGTTCACCAGGTCGCCCCGGGACAGGCGGGTGTGATGTACCGGCAGCTCGTCGCCGACCTTCACGTCGTCGAAGGACGGCGTCCCGGGGGGTCGTGCGGAGTCGGCAGAGATCCGAACCTCACCCGCGGGCCGCAGGGTCTTCTCGTAGGTCTCGGCCGCTGCGCCGATGCCAGAGAAGTCGACGTCGTGCATCATCGCCCTCTGCACGGCCGCCATCGTCCCCGGATTGATTTCATCGGCGGTGACGCCGACGACGGTGGTGTGCAGGGTGTGCACCCGCTCGCCAGCCATATCGGTGAAGGTGTTGGTCACGGTGATCAGGTCCCGGCCGGCGACTCGGCGCACGGACGTCAGCTCCACGTCGATGTGCAGTTCGTCTCCCGCGACAATCGGACGGTGCTGTTCGAAGACCTCTTCTGTCTGAAGGTAGGTGTCGTAACCGACGACAACGGATTCGAACATGCGGCGGTTACAGGCCATGGCCGGGGTGGACGTGAATGTCAGCGGCGCCACCACGCCCGAGTAGCCCAGATCCGCGGCGGCGTCGACGTCCCAGTGTGAGGGGTGATAGTCCTGCACCGCTCGGGCGTACTCGCGCACCTTCTCACGACCGACCAGATAGGGGCCGTCCATCTGGTAGTAGTGGCCGATGCGTGCTTCGAGTGCCGATGCTTCTGCCGGTGCAGTCATGAGATGTCCAACTTTCCTATCGGCCTGTTCGCTGAGGCCGACGCAAGCACACTAGCGCGCAGACCCCGGGGAGGTAGACGCCGATCCGCGTCTCAATCGGCCATCAGCACGATCATTACTTAGTAAAATAGGTGGTCACCGCCCGTGTGCACGACTTGCCGCTGCTGGGAAACCGTGATCGGGGGGCTGTGCCCCTATGAAGAAGGGAGGGCACTATGGCCAGTATTGGAGGCGTCGTTGCCGCGGCCTGTGCCGCCGCGATCGCGGGTTCTTTTCACGTCGTGGTTCCCGTCGCGTCTGCGGCGCCCACCGCTCACGTGATGTGCGAGCGAGTCAACGAGGTCGGCGATTGCGAGCAGGATCCGCCCAGCCAGCAGGACAGCGGAGATAACTGTGTACTCGTCAACGAGTTGGGCGCTTGTGAAGACAAGCAGGAAGTAGACAATCCGCCGCACACCATGGACAGGTAGCCCACGAGATCTGCCCCCCTGGGCCGAATGGCGCTCGTGGGCGTGATACCGCTAGTTTTCTGAGGTGATTTCCTCAGCTGCTGGTGTCCTCGCGCGATGGATCGCCCCCCTCCTGGCCGTTACATGTCTGGGCCTATTCGTTGGCCCGGTGGCCAGGGCGGATAACCCGTTGGATGGTCAGGGGTTCTATGTCAATCCAAACTCGGCGGCCATGCGTGCCGCGCAGGGTGGGGGAAGCCCCGAGCTGACTTCCATCGCCAACACGCCGCAGGCGTACTGGATGGACAACGTCTCGACTCCCAGCGTGGACGCGAAGTACATCAGTGCGGCGCAGGCGTCCGGTGCCACGCCGGTACTCGCTCTGTACGCCATCCCGCACCGCGACTGTGGCAGCTTCGCGGCCGGGGGCTTCGGGTCGGCCGATGCCTACCGAGGGTGGATCGATGGCGTCGCATCCGCTGTGGGCTCTGGTCCGGCAGTGATCATCCTCGAACCCGATGCGCTCGCCATGGCCGACTGCCTGTCGGCCGGCCAGCGCCAGGAACGCTTTGAGCTGATGCGATATGCCGTCGACACGCTGACCCGTAACCCGGCCACTGCGCTCTACGTCGACGGCGGCCATTCGCGTTGGGTGAGCGCCGACACCATGGCCGCCCGGCTCAACGACGTCGGCGTCGCCAAGGCGCGAGGCTTCAGCCTCAACACCGCGAACTTCTTCACCACGGATGAGGAAATCGGATACGGCGACGCGATTTCCGGAATGACGAACGGCGCGCACTACGTAATCGACACCTCGCGCAACGGAGCGGGACCCACCGCTGACGCGCTCTACTGGTGTAATCCCAGCGGCCGGGCACTGGGCACCCCGCCCACCACGGCCACCGCGAGCCCGAACGTCGATGCCTACCTGTGGGTCAAGCGCCCCGGGGAATCCGACGGTTCATGCGATCGCGGGGACCCGCGGGCCGGCACCTTTGTGAACCAGTTCGCGATCGACCTGGCGCGCAACGCGGGCCGGTAGGCCCCTACGGCGCCCTCAGCCCATTGTCGGGTTGCTCCCGGGCCATAGCGTGCCCAGGGTGTACTCGACAATCTCCGCGCGGGTCACGCCGGGATGCTCCAGCCACCACTCGTAAATCCGGATGATTCCGGCGACGAGAACAGCCGCATTGATCTCTGCGAGCCGTTTGGCCGGTTCCTTACCGCGGCGCTCAAACTCGGCCTCCAGAAGAGGGGCGATGCCCATCTCCGCCAAAGTCCGCATCTGCCTACCGCTTTCGGCAATATCCGGTTCGAATGCAGAGTCCAGTGTCAGTATCTGCGACACCACCGGATGCTCAGAGACGAAGGTGAAGTAGGCATCAACGGCGCGCCAGGTCCGCTCCCGTGGCGTCATGCCCTGCCTCGCGGCGGAACGAACCTGTTTGAGCAGCGCTTCGGTCTCATCGTGGAACAGCGACAGCACGAGTTCCTTCTTCGACGGAAAGTGATCGTAAAGGACCGGGCGTGACACCCCGGCTGCCTTCGCGATGTCCCCCATGGACACGCCGTCATAGCGACGCTCGCTGAGCAGACGCAGAGCCGCCTCGACTATCAGTGTGCGCCGCTCAGTTCCCTTGAGCCGTCGGCGAATTTCAGCGGGCCTTTTAACCGACACCTCTGTAGGTTAACATAGCTGGATGAACGCCACACCGAAGTCGGGTAGTCGGTGGATGTTGGGCGATCCGCGATCGCCGCTACTGCCCTACGTACTGCGCATGGTCGGGGTGTTGTGGTGTGGCACCTCCTTCACGGCGATCTGGTGGACGGTGTCCCTTGCGCGCTCATCGAGTGGGCTTCCGGAGCGCATGGCGTCGGCCATCGGAGCGTTTGACGGGCACGTGATGTTCGGTGGGCTCAATGTGGGTCTGGGGTTGTATCTGATCTTCGCGAGTGCCAATCCGATCCGATACCGCCAAGCCGTTGATGTGTTCCTGGTCTGCCAGGGACTCAGCACGTCGGCAGCGGCGGCGTTGATGTTGCTGGCCCCCGCCTACCACGGATACTGGGCCGGGGAGATTCTGATGAGCAGCAGCGGAGTGGTTCTGGTGTCCCTCATCTGGCTCCCGGTAAGGGCGGCCGTTGCTGCCGTGCCCGATTCCGGAACACAACGCCCGTGAGTGCCTAGAGCGATGGAGGCACCGCACAGAAGCGTTGCCGGACAGTGACACTTCTAGGGTGCGGGACAGCTCGAGCTACCGCAGAACACGGTGGCCTTGGTGGTTTCGAGCACGGGCGCTAACAGCGTGAATTCGGTGTAGCCGTCGTCCCCTTCGGGGGATCCGCGCAGGATGCCGACAGCGGCCACCTCATTGTTGCCCAGCTTTACGTACGCAGGAGCACCGGAATCTCCTGGCAGGGAGAATAGGTCCGCTTCGATTCGGGACTCGGTGACCCGTTCGACCTTGCCGCAGGTCTCTCCGGAGACAAAGCCGAACTTGCACAGAGTCACGTTGGTGTTCAGTAGATAGTGGTGGTCCAGGACCTTGGTGACTCGGTATACCCCGGCAACACGGGAGTTATCTTCCGCCGTGGCGGCGAGTGCGGTGTCCACCGTGATCATGGCGAAGTCGGACCAGTCGTCCTTGTCAGTCTTGACTACTTTGTTGCGCTGATCGGCGGTTTGGAAGGTGGTGAAATCGCCCAAGTCAATCGAGTTGTCCGGGTCGGCCTTTCGGGTGAAGTAAGGCCGGTCGGTATAGCCGTCTTGGTCGCAGTGCCCTGCGGTAAAGGCGATCGCCGCACCTGAGGAATCCCGCCCGAGGAATGCCAGCGTGCATTCGAGCGTGTGTGTGGAATCGGAAATGTTGTCGGTAGCGATAGCGATTCCCGGTACAAAGTCATCGAAGGACAACCAGTCATTGTTGGTGCCAGTCATTACCGGCGTCATGTTCGGTTGTTCCGCTGGCACAGTGGGATTCGGCCATAGGACGAGAACTGTCAGTGTGATTGCCACGGCCGCAACGATTCCAGTCGTGACGACGAGTAACCGCCGCAAAATCCGCCGCGGCGAAGTCCGAGTCGGAACAGGCTGCGGCGGCCACGGTGGTGGAGGTGGTAGAGGATGAAACGGGCTGTTCACGGTGTCTATCCAGCGCTCCAACTAGTTGCTGTTGAACGTTGTTTGCCCCGGTTCGGGCGGCCCGTCGGCAGGGGCGTTGAAGGTGGTTTGTCCAGGTTCGGGTGGGCCTTGAGTCGGACTGCTGAAGGTGGTCTGCCCGGGTTCGGGCGGGCCATCGGATGGACCGCTAAATACGGTCCGTCCGGGTTCGGGTGGCCCATCCCCGCCAGGATTCTCTCCACCTCCATAGTTGGGGTTGGTGCAGATGCTGCCCTCGCAGGGCACCATCGATCCGTCACCGTTCGGACTCGGGACCATCACAATCGTTGTGGTAGTTGTCTTTCCACCCGGCAGCGTTACCACGGAGGTGGTTGTGCTCTTTGGCGTGGACTGGCCCGGCGAACTCGAGCCGTGTGGCGCCTTGGTGGTCGACGGCGACACCGATGGTGCGGGGCTTTTGGCGGGCTGTGAACAGCCGGGGATTGTTGTCACGGCGGCGGCGGTGAGTGCAACAACCAACCGGCATTGAACCGATTTCATCACAACCGCATCGTAGGCCAGCCCGCCTGTGTCCGTAGCACAAATGAATGTTCCTGCCGTGAAGTCGAATACGTGGCGCATTTCTTGAAAGCCGTAAACAATTTCGAAGGCGCGAAGGGCGTGAGTCGTATAGATAGACGCTTTTCGCTGCGGTGGACCGGCCTGGGATCAGCTTGGGCCACAAGATGTTTGACTGGCGGCGCAGGTATATCGAACGCTGGTGCTGATTCAGGAAACGGATTGTATGCTTCTGCTTCCGGGGCATCCACCACGGATTTCCGTATCGGTGGGCGAAATCGGCATGGAGAGGATTTCTCGTGCAGGTACATACGGCCAGGATTGGGCTACTGGTAGCGGCGATGTTGACGGCAGGCTGTGGGAGCGGCGGCCACCCAATGCCCACGG
The DNA here is from genome assembly GCF_002013745.1 of Mycobacterium sp. D16Q16. Lineage (NCBI taxonomy): Bacteria > Bacillati > Actinomycetota > Actinomycetes > Mycobacteriales > Mycobacteriaceae > Mycobacterium > Mycobacterium sp. D16Q16. The sequence goes on along the minus strand of NZ_MAEY01000005.1, from coordinate 276,681 downwards.
AATCGGGGATTGCCGCGTCGTCAACCACTGAGGCAGCGCCTGTGGCCGGGCGCATGACTACGAATTACGAGGACGCCTCCACGCCGGAAGCGACGAGAGGACGTGCGCTGCTACAGGGCGAGCATCTACTCGAAGACTTGGCCCAAAGCGTCACGGACTCTTTCAATCTTCCCTTCGATGTCCCGCTGGTCGGTTCACAGTGCGGCGAGGCCAACGACTATTGGAGCCAATCGGATAGATCGCTCACCATGTGTTACGAGGACGTCGACGAGAGTCTGCGGATATTCCGTGAAGCCGCGGATCCCGATCCCGAAGGTGTCGCCTACCGGATTGCCGTCGCATCCTTCTACCACGAACTCGGTCACATGGCGATTGATCTTTACGACCTGCCTGCCACCGGCCGTGAGGAAGACGTAGCGGACCAGATGTCGGCATACGTGCTGCTGACGCCCGACGACGATGGCCACGTCGACCCCGAGAACGTCCAGGCCGCCAAGGACATTGCGCGCGCCTACAGAGTCGAGAGTCAGGAGGATGGAAGCCCGGACGAGGCGGCGCTCGCCGACGTTCACACGCTCAATGAGGCGCGCATGTACAACTTCGAATGTTGGATCTACGGCTCGAACCCGAACGGCAACGCTGACGTCGTCACCGACGGCCTCCTCCCGCAAGACCGCGCTGACGGCTGCGAGGACGAATACAACAAGCTCGTACGCGCATGGAGCACACTGCTTGCGCCGCACATGAAGGACTGATTCGGCGCAGCATGCTTAAGGCAGGATGCCTCGCCCGTGTCCGTCAGACGTTTCTCCCGCGCGTCTGTGGGTCTTCGATTCCCCACGAGATGATCCGGTGCGGCGTAATTCGGATGATGTCGCCGCTTAGCCCGCCGTCGGTGCTGCCCTGATCGGGCATCACCTCCGCCGTCCCGCGGATCTCGATGCCGTGCGCCCGCGGCGGTTTCACCGAGATCACTTCATCGACGATGAAGGCCACGCGCGGGTTACCGATCACGTTGCGCCACTTCTGCGTTGATGCCAGCGCGTGACCGACGATGTCGATCGCTCCATCAGGACTGAGGTGTACACCTACCGGTCTGATCTGCGGATCGCCGTCGGCGCCTAGGGTGCACAGACGACCTATGGGCTGTAGGCGCAGAAACTCCCGTTCACTCGGGGTAAAGGCCATCACCGGGCCCCTTAGGCCTTGCGGGCGATCACGAGATGTCCGGGCAACTGCACACGCGCTTCGCCGATTCCCGCCTGGAGACGCGCGGGGCGAATGCTCTCGACCTGCCAGTGCTGCGAGAGCACCTCGCGTAGCTGCTCTTCGGTGAACTGTGTCGGTGCGGGACCGTTGTGGTCCGGGAACGCGCCGGTGCCGAACGCCAGGATGTAGAACGCGGCGCCGGGCGCCGCCGCACGATGAACGGACTGCAGGTACCCGTCGCGCAGCTCTGCGGGCAGCGCATGCAGCAGACCACTATCGAAGATGGTCGAGAATCGGCCGTCGTAACCGGTGAATGAGCTGATATCAGCCTGCTGGAACGTGGCAGTGCGCAGACCGCGTTCAGCGGCGGCGGCCGTGGCAGCTTCGACTGCGGTGGGCGTCAGGTCGATCCCCACGACGGTGTGTCCACGCGCGGCCAGGGCCAGCGCGAGTTCGGCGTATCCGCACCCGGCGTCGAGTACCTCGCCGCGCACAACACCGTCTTGGTCGATGAGTGCGGCGTACTCGGGCTGTGGTGCACCGATGTTCCACGCAGGCGTGTCCTCTTCTCGGTAGGCGCCATCCCAGTCGATTACGTGTGTCATGCGTTCGTCCCTTCCCATCGGAATCCTCGACCACAATAACTCAACAGCTGTCTACTTTTATTCCTGCGAGGATGTGTCCATGTCTTCACCAACACCCGAGCGCAAGGGGCAGCGGACGCGGCAACGAATCCTGTCGGCCGCGCGCCGGGTGTTCGCCGAGGTCGGGTACGAGAAGGCCACGATTCGGGGTATCGCGGCCGCCGCCGACGTAGATAAGTCGTCGGTCATCCAATACTTCGGGAGCAAGAGCAACCTTTTTCGCGAGGCTGTCCAGTGGAGAATCCCGGTAGACGAGCTGACCGTGACGGATCCCGCGGAAACAGCCGAGAACTATCTGCGCGGCTTGCTCTCGGGATGGGCGGCCGAGCCGGATGGCCCCATGGCGGTGCTGCTGCGTAATAGCATGACCAGCGAGGATGCCCTGAAGTTGTTGCGCGAGCAGGTAACCGATCACGCGGTGAGTTCGGTGGCGGCCACCATCGAGCAGCCCGACGCGCGGCTGCGAGCGGCATTGTTAAGTGCCGTATTGATGGGGATTGCCAGTCAGCGGTACCTCTTGCAGATGCCCGATCTGGCGGCCGCCAGCGACGACGAGATTGTCGCGCTGATGTCCCCGTTGTTGACGGACCTCATCTCTGGGGAAAACGCCTGATGAGACCCCATAATTTGGGGTTCCTCTGAGACCAGTTAGCGGGCCAATTCCACGGACTTTTTCGTTATCAAACCGTGGGGAACGCGTTACCGAAACGGCAAGCGCGCCCGCTACTTCCGGCCCTGACACGTCCATACGATCACATCGTTCATGACGAAGTGGTCATCCCAAAGGGGTCGGGTCGATGAGGACAGTTCTTCACATGGTTGTCGCGGTATCCGTGGTTGCGGCGACGCTGGCCGGGCGTGCCACCGCCGTCGAGACCACGGCGGTCAGTCTGCCGCTTAATCTGGACATCAGATCCATTGCGCCCACACCCGACAAGTCTGTGGGTATTGCGCACCCCGTGGTAGTGACTTTCAACGGCCCCATTGCCAACCGCCAGGCCGCCGAGCGGGCGCTGGGGATCACGTCAACGCCCGCCATGACGGGGAAGTACGAATGGATCGATAACGACGTCGTGCAATGGATTCCGGACCGGTTCTGGCCGTCGCACAGCACGGTGAAGTTGATGGTGGGTGGCAAGCCCGCGGAGATCTCGACCGGCCCTGCCCTTATTGGTATCGCCAGTATCTCTCGGCACACGTTCACGGTGTCCTACGAAGGAGTGTGGCGACGACCGTCGGATGGGGAGACGGGATTGCCTGCGCCGCATCATCTTCCCCGTCTGGGCGAGGAGGGGGTCTTCCCGGCCTCGATGGGCCGGCCGGAGTATCCGACACCCGTCGGCACCTACTCGGTCTTAGGTAAGGAGCGCTCGGTGCTGATGGATTCCAGCAGCGTCGGCATTCCTGTCACAGCTCCCGATGGCTACAAAATCGACGTGGAGAACGCCGTCCGTTTCACCAACCGCGGCCTCTTCGTGCATTCGGCTCCGTGGGCCGTGCCGGCGATGGGCTATGAGAACGTCAGCCACGGCTGCATCAGCCTGCCTCCGGCTGCCGCCGAGTGGTACTTCAACAACGTCAATATCGGCGATCCGGTAGTCGTGCAGGAGTAGCGGCGCGACAAGCTTGGAACCCGCTGCGGCCCTTAATAATGAGCGAAAAACAATGATGCCGAGACTCCTTAGGGGAGCCTCGGCATCATTCGGGGAATCGGGTGTGGCGATCAGTCCTGCGGGCCGGCCGGGGTCGGAACGCCCGGGGTCGGACCACCCGGAACCGTAGAACCGACCGGTGCGCCCTTGCCGGCCACGGGGCCTGCGGCCAGCGCGCCATCCAGGGGTGCGGCGGCGGGGACGACAGCGGGTGCCGCCGGAACCACCGGCGCCGCAGGAACAATCGGCGCGGCCGGGACAACGGGTGCTGCCGGAACGACGGGCGCGGCGGGTGCCGCGACAGGCCCCGGCAGGATCGGCACACCGGCTATGGGTGCCGCTCCTGCGGCGGGGGCGCCGACGAGCGCACCTTTACCGGAGCCGCCGGCGCTGTCGTCGATGGCGTAGTACCCGACGGCGAGTGACTCCGCGACCGCGGACGGCGCCCATGCCAGGGCGGCCGCACATAAACCAGTGCTGGCAATTACTTGAATAGCTAATCGATCAAAGATGATCGCCACCGACCCGACTCCCTAGCTTGTGCGTGTAAATCACGCGGTTGAAATTCGATGGCTGAACTTTATAACGCACCAAAAATGGCGTCCAGCTGGCATACAGGGTGGTTATCAAGTTGATGCGGAAAACGAACTGCGCTCGTGATCTAACAGGGGCACGGCGGTGATCAGATGTTCGGCGAGTACCCGGCGAACAGGCATGTCAGAAGGTGCATCGCGGCAAAACCGCACCTCTCCCCGGGTGAGACGGAACCGTGACGGAAAAGTATTTAATACGAGTCAATGGTCATGTAGGGCGTAAGTAGCCATGCCAAAAAATTACCGGCCCAAAAAAGGCGCACCGAATGGACCAGATGTGCAAATCTGTGCGCTTGGAATTTAAATACGGCCGTTACTCAATGTGCGCTCAAGAGGCGTCACGAGAAGTGCCGCCCGCACCTCTGCGCGCGGCCTCGCGCCGTGCGCCGTTGACAAGGCTCGACATCGATTGACGCAGCACCCAAACCATCGCGGCATGGGGCACCGGGATCAGCGGAGTGGACTCCATCGAGTAACGCACCGCAGTCCCCTGAGGGTGATCGGTGAGCGTGATGGTTCCTATGTGTGAGCGCACCGGCAGTCCGCCAACGACCCGGTACTGGATGCGTTCGCCTTCAACGAGGTCGACAATCTCTTCCTTGACGCCAACGGGTCCGATGCCGATGCGGTGAACGGCCCCGACGCCTTGCCGTTCGGTGGCGCCGGGGCGCACCAGTGTGACGGTGAAGGGTAGGAACGCGTTGTACCCCTCGCGGTTGGCGAGCAATTCGTACACGATGTTCCGGGGTGCTTCGAAGACGGTCTCCTCGGTGTACTGAGCCATCTGCTGCCTTTCGTATCCGGTGGGTGTATTTGAGAAACTGTCAGCGTTTTCGCGTGCGCAATACGTGCGAACCCAATCGGGAGAACCCTTTGACGCGCACACCGCGCAGATGGCGGAGAAGGAATTCGTCGTTGTCCCCCAACGCCGTTGCCGCGGCGTCGTCGAGAAGGATCGTTCCGGGCCGCGCCACGCCGGTCAGTCGCGCCGCGATATTTACCACGGTGCCGTAGAGGTCGCCGAAGCGCACGAGCACTTGTCCGTAGGCCAAGCCCACTCGTATCTGCGGCATGTCCGGAATCCGCTGTGCTGCTTCGGTGATCGCCGCGTTCATGGCGATAGCGATGCGCGCGCCCGTTCTGGCGTTCGCGGCCGCGAACATGACCTCGTCGCCGACGTTCTTGATCACCCAGCCGCCATGCGTGGTGATCGCATCGGTGAGCGCGGTCTCGAAGGCCTCTAGAAGGTTCGTCAGCTCTTCGGGGTCCAGGTGGCGGGACAGGCGTGTGTAGCCCACCATGTCGGCAAAACCTACGAGTAATTGTCTTGTGGTGCTGCTGGATTCATGCGCTCGGGTGAGCGCCGCGGCGAGGTGTCGCTGCCAGGCATAGTCCTGCAGCGCCGTCAGTGTGGAGATTGTCTGGGTGACAGCCTCGACGCTTGACGTGGGCGCGAATTGGTCGCCGTCGGCGGCAATGCGATCTCCGATCTCGCGAGTGAGTAGGTCCGCCTGCCACTCGGCGAGCCGCGCCATGGCCTGACCGAGTGTTCGGGCGGCGGCAACTTGGCTCTGTTCGTTGGCGGAAGTCGTCGTCTCCAGCGCTGCGAAGGTGCGGATCGCGGAGACATCGGCATCGGTGAACGCGACGTCGGCATCGCTTTCCGCCGCCGCGAAGCCTAGTGCCACCCATAGCTTCCGGGCGCGCTCGACGGGCACGCCGGAGAGCTCGGCTACCTGCGAGCGGGTGTACTTGCGTGGGCCACCGAGGAGCGACTGCTCGATCGCGGCATCGACCACCTCGTTGAGCTCGCGAGACTCGGGCATCTGGCCAGTACAGCACACCTAGAACCCACTGTTGGCATAACGATACGAGCGGCAGGCAGTGTCAGGAGCCTTGACTTGATCCGGGGAAACCTCGAGTATCTCCAAGAAGATTCCTCCACGGCGGGGCAAAGGGACGGTGTGATGAACTGGAACTTCTTGGGGCATAACTGGCACCTCTTCGGGTACCTGGCGATTCTCGCCTTCGTGGCCCTGCTGACCTTCGCCACGTGCATGTTCGTGTACACCACGCGGCTGAGGACCCGTGGGTCGTCACCGCTGGCGGACCAGGTCGGCGGCTACCCATCCGTGCTGAAGAAGGTGCGTAAACGGGAGCCGATGTCGGACGACGAGCTCCACTTCGCACGACAGGCGATCACCGACCGGGGGTCGCTGTGGGCGTTTTCCATCCCGGCCACGATCTTCAGCCTGGGATGCTTTTATGTGCTCGGCAGCCTCGAGCAACTGCACGGAGCCACACCTTCCGAGCGAACATTTCTCGGGGTGATTCCTATGATCTCGTCGATCAACATCACGGCGCAGGTACTCAGAATGCGGCGGTTGAAGGCGCGGCTGCCACGCGCGGCATGACGCCGATCTGACGGACTGTCGGGGTGGTCAAAGTTGGCGTTCGGATTCCCAGGTTGGGCTGATAACATTTCCGACCGTACTTATGTCAGTTCCATTGACATACGCGTGACGTGAGGTGCGGGAGGTGGTCGGGTGAGCCCACGTTCGGTTGGCAGGAGGGTCCTGGCACGAGCCTGGATGCCTCTCGTCGCAGTCATCGCGCTCGGAGTGGCCGGTGGCTCGATGTTGAAGGTGCACGAGTTGTCGGCTCCCGGACCCGTGCTCACCGTCAATCCGCCGCAGGCACCACCGGAGTTCACGCCCAAAACCCTCACCTACGAGGTCTTCGGCTCAGTCGGGAACGGCGGGATGTTGAGCTATATCGATATCGACGGTCATCCGCACCAGGTTGACGTGACCACGCTGCCGTGGTCGCACACGGAGACAACGACTCTCACCGTGGTGTCGGGCAGCATCTCCGTACAGGTGCGTGGGGGCCAGGTCGGCTGCCGGATACGGGTGAATGATGTGGTCCGCGATGAGATGTCCGACGATCACGCGGACGCGAACGTCATGTGCAGGGTGAAGTCGGCATGAGCGAGCATCGGGAGAGGAAGCCCTTCGTCGCGAGGATGGTCCGCGTCCTGGCGGTGCCGATCATCGTCTTCTGGGCCATCGTCGCGGTAACGACGAATACGTTTGTGCCGCACGTGGAAGACGTTGCGGCAGAACTCGCCGGGCCGATGATCCCGCACTACGCCCCGTCTCAGCGGGCAATGCTGCAGATCGGGGAGAAGTTCCAGGAGTCCACATCCACCAGCTTGACCATGCTGGTACTGGAGGCCGATCGGCCGCTCGGCGAGGCCGATCACCAGTACTACGACGATCTGGTACGCAGGCTCAAGAACGACACCGAGCACGTGCAGTACGTGATGGACACGTGGGGAAAGCCCATCACCGCGGCCGGGGCACAGAGCCTCGATGGCAATTCAGCGTTTGTATTGCTGCGCCTGGCAGGTGATATCGGCCAGATGCAGGCGAACAAATCTGTCGTCGCGGTCAAGGACCTGATCGACAAGGACACTCCACCGCCCGGTCTCAAGATCTATGTCAGCGGTGCGGCCCCCCTGGCCTCGGACACGTTGAGCGTCGCGAACTCCAGCCTGAACAACATCACGATCGTGACGATCTTCCTGATCATCTTCATGCTGCTGATGGTGTACCGCTCCGTCACCACGATGCTGGTGCCATTGTTCGGCGTTCTGGTCGAGATGCTGGTTGCGCGAGGGGTTGTCGCGACTCTCGGGCACTTCGGATATATCGAGCTGTCCTCATTCGCGGTCAATATCGTGATCTCGCTGACGCTGGGCGCCGGTACGGACTACGGCATCTTCCTGTTGGGGCGTTACCACGAGGCGCGGAACGCAGGCCTGAGTCGGGAGGACGCCTTCTACGCGGCGTACCGCGGCGTCTCTCACGTCATCATCGGCTCAGGATTGACGATCGCGGGCGCGGGCCTGTGTCTGAGCTTTGCGCGGCTCAACTACTTCCACACCATGGGTCCGGCCGTTGCCATCGGCATGCTCTTGACCATCGCGGCAGCGCTCACGCTCGGGCCGGCCATGCTGCACCTGGGCAGCCTGTTCGGGCTGTTCGACCCCAAACAAAGGGCCAAGGCACGTCTGTACCGCCGCATCGGGGCAAGCGTGGTGCGTTGGCCTAAGCCGATACTCGTGGCAAGTGCCGCAGCAGTTCTCGTCGGAGCGGTCTTCGTGCCGACCTACCAGGTGAGCTACGACGATCGCGCGTATCAGCCGTCGGACGCTCCGGCGAAGGAAGGTTTTGCCGCCGCGGACCGGCACTTCCCGCCCAGCAAGTTGTTCACCGAGATGCTCATGGTCGAGTCGGATCACGACATGCGTAACTCAGCCGATTTCATCTCATTGGACCGGGTCTCCAAGAGCCTGGTGCGCCTTCCAGGCGTCGCGATGGTGCAGAGCATTACCAGGCCGATGGGGCGAGCGCTCGAACATGCCTCTCTGCCTTACCTGTTCACCACTCAGGGCAGTGGAAACGGTCAGCAGCTCCCGTTTACGAAGGCGCAGAACGCCAACACCGACAAGCAGGCCCAGATCATGGCGCACTCTGTGGCGGTCCTGCGGCAGACCGTCGACCTGACGCAGAAACTTGCGGATGAAATGCATAACACCGTCGTGACGATGGAGGACATGCAACAGGTCACGAAAGACATGGACGAGAAGGTGTCGAACCTCGATGACTTCATGCGTCCGCTGCGCAACTACTTCTATTGGGAACCACACTGCTTCGACATTCCGGTGTGCTTGTCCTTCAGATCGTTGTTCGACATGCTCGACAGCATCGACAAGCTGGCGGCCGACATCAAGGACGCGGTGGGCTCCCTGGAGGCCGTCGATCGACTGTTGCCGCAGATGGTTGCGCTATTGAAGCTGACGGCCAACGACCAGGAAGCGCTACAAGCCCTCATCGTCAATACCTATGGCCAGACCAATCTGCAGTCCACCGCGACGGATCAGACCTTCGACGACATGATCAACGTCGGAAACGATTTTGACGCATCCCGCAGCGATGACTTCTTCTACATACCGCACGAAGCGTTCGACAACGAGGACATCAAAACCGGTATGGCGCTGATGATGTCACCCGATGGCAAGGCTGCCCGGTTCATTGTCACCCACGTAGGAAATGCCATGGGCCCGGAAGGTATCGAGCACGTCAACGAGTTCCCCGATGCCATCACGACGGCGCTGAAGGAAACCTCGTTGGCCGGGTCAAAGGTCTATATCGGCGGTGCCGGGTCCAACAACAAGGACATCAAGGAGTACGCCGCATCGGATCTGCTCATCGCGGCAATCGCGGCCTTCACACTGATCTTCTTGATCATGATGGTCATCACGCGAAGTCTGGTGGCGCCCTTCGTCATTATCGGCACCGTGGCCTTCTCGTTCGCGGGTGCGTTCGGCCTTTCGGTGCTCATCTGGCAGCACCTTGTCGGGCTGCCGTTGCACTGGCTGATCCTGCCGCTGACGTTCATCATCTTGGTGGCGGTGGGCTCGGACTACAACCTGTTGCTGATCGCCCGGCTCAAAGAAGAGACCCATGCCGGGTTGAACACCGGACTTATCCGCGCGCTGGGAAGTACTGGTGGCGTGGTTACTTCCGCCGGCTTGGTGTTCGCCTTCACGATGCTGGCGATGCTGTCGAGTGATCTGCGGACCATCGGCCAGGTGGGCACCACCGTGTGCATCGGTCTGCTGCTCGACACGTTGATCGTGCGTTCGTTCATTGTGCCCGCACTCGTTCGGCTGCTGGGGACGTGGTTCTGGTGGCCGACTCGGGTGCTGTCGCGTCCGCGCCGGGAACCTGTGCGCTCCTGACGCGGGCCCGCAGACGGGCACGGCGGCGCCAGCGCCAGGTGCTGAAGCCGGTGATCGCGAGCAGCAGGGGAGCCATGCCGAGGGCGAACCAGATCGCGCGCCAATAGCCGCTCACGGCAAGGCCGAAATGTGCGGCAGAACTGGCCCATTCGTCGGCGATGGCGTTGGACGCGGTGGCTGGCTTACCTCGAAGAATCTGCACGTGTCCGGCGTCGTGAGCGTCTACGCCCACGGAACGATTCCCGTGGTAGTTGTGGCTGTACGCCCGTAGGTCCGGCCCGTCGTGATCCAGCAGGTCGACGGTGTAGAACGAATTCTCGGTGTCCGGCATGCCTATCCAGGTCACCTCAGAGCCCGGGAACTGGTTCCTGGCCGCCGCCATGGCGTCCGCCACGGTGACGTTCTGATCGCCAGAGTCTGCGGTGAAGGTGTTTTCGGCGACCTGGCCCCCGGTCAGCGAATACCAGAGGGTGGTGAGTCCGGGGATCTCGAATTGCAATCCGGTCAGCCCCCATACGATCAACGGCGCCGTGGCGACGATGCCGATTATGGCGTGCAGATCGAAATCGCGAGCGAACCGTCCTGAGCCCCATCGCACACGTAAGGCGTTGCGTAACTTACGGATCGCCCTCCACCAGATGTACGGCGCGGGAACCACCAGCAGCAGGAGGAGGACCGCTGCGAACGCCAGTATCGCTGCGCCCCAGGATAATCCAGAGAAGGCGTTCATCTGCGCCAGCGGGCAAGGCTGGGCGAGGAATGGCAGATAGCCGCTGTAGTCCTCGCAGGTGAAACCGCAATCATGCAGATTGACCAGAAACCCCAGCACGCCCGTGCCGAGGTCCATTCGCCCGTTGATCACGCCGGTCCCCGCGTCGACGAAAAACGTGTCGTGGGTGTCGGTCGAGGCGTTCAGTAGGTACACGCCGTCCTTCAGTGACGCATTCGCAAGCTGAATGTCGGGGTAGCGCGACTGGACCGCGTTCATCGCCTGCGTAAAGCCAACCGGCTTATCGGCGGCGGTGGCGTGGAACATCTCGGGATGCAGCGCACGGATCAGCTCCGGCTGGTACACGAGCAGGGCACCGCTGGTGCTGACGACCACGACAAGGAGCCCGCACACCAGGCCGACCCAGCGGTGACCGAGAACCAGGGCGCGCCGGATCTTTAAGGACACACGACGGCGCCGGGATGTGGCCACCTTCTCCTCCATAACGCGCACCGACCGCTGCCCGTCGAGTAAGGCTAGTGTCGGTGAACGCGCCATGGGCGCCTACGTATCGGGTGGGGTGTTACGCGGTAGGTCTGCGCAGGATGGTGATGGACTCGTCGATTTTCTTGAACTTTGCGAAGGTCTCCGTCGGCACACCGAACACAGCGGCCAGGACGTCGGGTGGGAGCTTGCTGATCGAGGCGCCAATTCCGATGTCGTCCTTGCCTTCCGCAGTGCTCGCGTTGAACACGATCAGCAGCTTGAGGTCTTCGGTGCCCTTGTTCTCGAAATAGTGCAGCGATCCCTGGGGCGCGAAGACCACATCGCCCACGTGGGCGTCGAAGGTTTCGCTGTGTCCCTCGGGGTCCAACAACGTCCACTTCGCGACGCCGTCGGTGATGATGTTGATCTCCCAGGCGCTGGGATGCCAGTGTGGCTCCCGGATTCCGCCCGGCTGCAGGGTCACCATGACGATGCTGGCCTGCTGCCCGGTGAGGATGGGGAAGTTGCCCTCGTGCGCCTGGCGCAGGTCTCCACCGTCGAAGGTCTGCGGTGCCAGGGCGCCGAGGTGAAACATGTGCGGTTGGGCGGTGTTCAGTTCGGCAGGGATGCGGGGATCGCCGAAGCGGGCGGCGTCATCGGTCACGGTCTGGTCCTTTATGTCGTCACGGGAGCGCGGGGAAGACAGTGCACGGTCGGCTCCTGCACCGGCGACGGCTGCGACCCCCGCCACTCCGACACCGCCGAGCACGGCACGTCGATTGATCGGCTTCATAAGGCGACGGTATGTCCGCCCAGACTAATTATGAAAGGCGATATAAACGTTTAGTTGAAACGTAAATCTCGATTAATGAGAGGGCTGGGCCAGAATGGCTCCGCCCAGCCAGCGCGCGAGGAAGCGCCGCAATTCGTCGCGGGAGCGGGTGGCCTCATTGGGGGAGACGAAGAACGACAACATGATTCGTAGCGCGAACTCCACAAGTCCGCGCTTGGCCTCGTCGTCGTATCCGTACTGATCCCACTCGACGTCAAACCGGCCGAGCATGCGCAAACCGAACGCCTGCGCCTGATCCGAGGTCATATCGCTCGTGTGGGAGTGTGCGTAGGGCTCGGACATCATGATGGCCAAATGTGGTGTCCGAGTGACCTCTTCCAGGGTGTAGAGCACACCTTCGGTGAGTGCCTCGGCCGGATCGGTGATGCCGCGCACCACCTCCGTCAGCCGGTCTAGGAAACCGTCCACCGAGGCGATGGAAGCGGCGTGCATCAGCGCATCGGCGGTGGGGAAATACCGGTAGACGGTTTGTCGGATAACGCCGAGTTCTGCCGCGACGTCGGCGAGGCTTACCGCCGCGCCGGTCTCGCCGATCAACTTCACCGCTGCGGCGGTGATCCGCTCGGAAGCTTCCTCGTCACTGCTGGGCGGCTGCCCGTCCCATCCCCGCCTACGCGCCATCGTCGAGTCCTCTGGCCGCGGGCATCCATGCAGCATATCGGCCGTTGACAGAACTCAGCCTATCCAGTAATCATACAGATCAACAAATCAATGTCTTATTGTATGTTCAAGTGAGGTGCCTGCCATGACGGAACTCATCGTGCGCAAGTTGCGGTTTGCGTTCGCCGACCACCACGTGCCGTTCCTGTGGAACGAGTCCAACCCGGCGTTTTCGAGCATGGCCAACGCTGTCTCCTTTCTGGCAATCGCGTTCGAGAAGATGATCGGGCAGATGATTCCCGAGGCCATTCCGTTGATTGCGGATCCCGAGATCGCGCAGGAGGCAGAGGCCTTCGTTCGGCAAGAGGGACAGCACTCCATGGGGCATCGTCAGCACGCCAAGGGCCTGATCAAGAGCTACCCGGGCCTCAAGGAAACCCTGGATGAGGTGATCGCCGCCTTCGACGACCTGACCGCCAATAGGCCATTGAAGTACCGGTTGGCGTACACCGCCGACCTGGAGGCGACCTTCACGCCGGTCTTCAAGCTGATGCTGGACCACGACGACAGCTTGTTCGCGCCCGGCGATGATCGCGTCGCCTCGTTGTTCTTATGGCACTTCGTCGAAGAGGTTGAGCATCGGAGTTCAGCCCTGGTCATCTATGACGCGGTGGCCAACGATCCGTGGTACCGCATGCGGATGGCCCCCTCGATTTTCAGGCATGTGTGGTCCGTGCTGCGCATCGCGTGCGAAGGATTCAACAAACACGTTCCGCTGGAAGACCGCAAGGTGGATGCTCTGTCGATGTTCGGTATGCAAGCGCGTAAGAAGTCACTGCTGCACCGCATCCCATTCGTAGACGCGCCGTACGACGGGCCCATTGAAAACGCCTTCAGGCACCTGCCGGTACGCGAGGTGATGGTCGCCATGTCGGGCGCGGTGCGCAGTCAGATTCCGGGCCACAATCCGGCGCACGAGAAGCTGCCGGCATTGGCCGACGAATGGTTCGCCCGGTATGAGGCCGGTTACGAAGTCACCCAGTGGTACACGGCCGATCAGGCGACGCAGGTAGGAGTCTGATCGTGTCTGATCTGTGTGCGCCGACCTTTGCCGATCTGGCGGTGCGGCTGGGTTTCTCATGCGACACCGCAGGCGGGATCGCTGTCTTCCGCAGTCCGTTCTCACTGCAGAACTGGACGCTGCCGGTCTTGGAGCTGACCGTGATCGCAGGGGCGGTGCTGGCATTGGTGTACGCGATCATCCGGCTGCGCCGCCACAACGATCCGACGAACATCGTTGTGTGGTTCGGGGCGATCGCGTATCTGTTGATCATCGAACCGCCGCTGTATTTTCCCGGGCCGTTCGGCATCAGCGAGCATGTCGATACCATGTTCGCGCACAACGTCTTTACCGTAGATTTTCTGTGGGGCCGGCTACCCCTGTACATCATCGCGATCTACCCGATGATGGCCACGGTAGCCTTCGAGATCGTGCGGACATTGGGGGTCTTCCGCCGCTATGGGGTTCTGATCGGAGCGGCCTGCGTCGGTCTGGTGCATCACGCGTTCTATGAGATCTTCGACCACCTCGGGCCGCAATTGCGTTGGTGGGAATGGACTCTGGACAATCCACTGAACAAGCCGTTCTTCGACTCGGTGCCGATGGGCAGTGTGGTCGTCTTCGCCGCCCTGTGGCCGATGTCCCTGGCGTTCTGTGCGCAGCTATTTGTCGGCCGCCACGTGGACGAAGGGAAATCCTTCACCGGTGGTCAGATCATATGGCGCACTGTGGTTATCGGCGTGCTGGCCTCGATCGGTACTGCGGTCCTGCCGATGCCTGCCACCATCGCGGGTGCGATATCGGGCAGTACCGCGGTGGTCGGTGTCGTCTACGCCCTGGAGCTGATAGCCCTGGTGGCAGTGGCAGCACCGGCGCTGATCAAACAGTGGCTCGATGTCCGGCGCGCTGGCGCGGATGGTTACACCACGCATCCGGCCATCCTGATGTATGCCGGCATCTACCTTGCGGTCATGGCAGTGCTGTGGGCGAGCGCGCTGCCGGGCTACTTCGGGGCGGCGAATGGTGTGACCACTGCAGGCGATCCGATCGGCAGCCTCTGGTACGCCGTGATTTGTCTCGGCGTCGCAGCGGCGAGCACAATCGCCGCCTGGACTGTTGCCACATCCGTCCGCCGAGGTGACGTCGCTCAGCGGTCGCGCACAATAGCGATGGGCACTGGCGAATCCTAGAGCCAGTCGGGTCAATTCCGCGGCGCGCATTATCCAAAGTGGCTATCGCGTATCGCCGGCATTCGGCTCCAGACTCGGTGGATGCGGATGGCATCGACGCGCCCGAATGTTTGTGGGTGGTCTGGAGCAAGGCCGTGACACGACCAAAGTTTCGCGGCGTGGAACCGGCGCTGGATGAACTGGAGTGGCAGGTCAAAGCGGTCTGTCGCGGAATGTCGACGGATATCTTCTACGACGCCGAAACTCAGCGCGGAGCGTTGCGGAAGCAATACGAGGTACAGGCAAAACGGATCTGCAACGAGTGTCCGGTACGAGTGCCGTGCGCGGCCCATGCCATAAGAACCGATGAACCACACGGCGTTTGGGGCGCGATGACGACACGCGAGCGCCGGGTGGCCATGACACAGTCACGGCGCAAGGCCGCCGCGGCGGATCAGGCTACATCTTGATCGACGGCAGCAGCCTCGTCAGATTCCAGAGCTGATTACGCCGGGCCGAGAGGCTGGTGATCAGGAGCCCACCCAACGCGATGCAGAGCAGCGTGACCACCGCCTGCCACAGTCTGCCGTCGATACCGCCCAGGATCAGCTGGCGTAGCCCATCGACGCCGTACGTCATCGGGTCGTATTTGTGCAGTACCTGGAAGGGTCTCGACGTGGTCTCCACCGGATACATGCCACCGGCACTGACCAGCTGCAACATCAGTAGCGCCATAAGCAGTACGCGCCCGACGGCGGGACCGACCAGCGCGTTGATGGCCTGGGTCGCGGCGACGAACGCGAACGAAATCAGCACCATGAAGCCGAGCATCGCGACCGGGTGCGCGGCATGCATTCCGAGGGCGAATCGCACCACGCAGTACAGGATGATCGCCTGGAAAATCCCGATGGTGGCGGCGGGCAGATAGCTGGAGAGGGCCACCCGGATGGGGAGAACCTCTGCGGCGATTGCACGATTCTGCAAGGGCCGCAGTATCATCCACAGCACCAAGGCCCCGAAGAACAATGCCAGTGTGACGAAGAACGGCGCCATTCCGGTGCCGAAATTAGGTGCGGCGTTCTCATGCGAGGTCTCTAGATGCACCGGGCCGCCGATGGTATCGGCGATGGCGTCCTTCTGTTGAGCACTCCAGTTGGGCACCTGCTTGGCCCCGTCGGCGAGCTTGGTCGCCAGTTCCGCCGAGCCGGAGCGCAGTTGCGAGGTACCGGACTTCAGTTGTTGTGCGCCATCGTCCATGCGAGCGATACCGCTGGCCAATTGCGCGTTGCCGGTCGCCAGCTGCTGTGCGCCGTTCCGCATCTGGGTGAGCTTGTTGGTGAGTTCCTGTCCCTTGCCGCCCACTTGATCGAGCGCCGACTTCAGCGGACTGCCAGGGCCCCGCAACGTCTCGGTCATCGCGATCGACGCGTTCTCTGCGTCTGTCAGCTGCTGGCGAACCTGGGGTGTGAACTGATGTTCGCGTAGCTGATCCTGGATTCCGCGCAGCGTGTTCGCCGCCGGATCTTGTCGTCCCGCCAGCTGATCGATTACGGCGGTCAGCGCGTTGGCGGCGTTGTCCTGTGCCTTGGCAATGCCGTCGATCTGATCGTTGGCTTGCCGGAGCGCGTCCGTGCCCTGCTGAAGTTTGTCGGTACTGCCGCCGATGTTTGCGACTGCCTTGCTGACGGTCAGCAGAGGGTCAGTGGCCTGGTTGATGCCATCGGAGAGCTGCTTGGCGCCGGTGGCCAGTTGGGCAGATCCGGGCCGGGCGGTGTGCAGCCCGTTGGCGAGCTGCCCCGCACCGTCGTCGACCTTAGCCGCGCCGTCCGCGAGTTTCTGAGCGCCATCGGCGGCTTGCTGGATACCTGCCCCGGAGGAGACCACGACGGACAGAACCTGATTGACGGCCTGGCCGGAGATACGGGTCGAGACCGCATTGAGCACCTGATCGATGGCGGTGCGGCCGATGCTCGAGGAGATGTAGTTATTGGCGTCGTTGTAGACGGCGACCAGATTGGCCTGCTTCGGCTGACCGGTGAGCGGCGAGGCGATGGCCTCACTGAAATCGGGGGGCAGCTCTAACATGAAGTAGTACGTGCCGTGATCAACCCCGCTGCGCGCCTCATCGAGACTGAGAACATGCCAGTCCATGCTGCCGTCGGCGGTGAGGCTCTTGGAGATTTCCTCGCCGATGTTTACGTGCTGGCCGGAGACGGTGGCGCCCTTGTCGGCGTTGACGAGTGCCACGGGCATCTTGTTGACGTGGCCGAAGGGGTCCCAGTACGCCCACAGATACAGCGCGCCGTACACCAGCGGCAGCAGCATGAGGACGACGATCGCGGCGCGGGTCATTCGGCTGCGGCCGAAACGCTTTATTTCTGAACCGTATGCGAGTCCAGCGAGCATGGTTAGTCCCTCCCGGTGAGGATGCGGTGATCGTGCAAGTCGTGGACGGGTGCGTCGATGCCCAGGGGATTGGTCACCCCGACAACGACGGTGCGGTTCTCGGCGATCGCACCGAGCCGCTCGACGGCCGTGGCGCGGCGCGCGTTGTCACGGACCTGCTCCAGGTCACCGACAACCAGAATGGGCCGGTCCGACAGCAGCGCCAGTGTGATGCGTAAGAGGAATAGGTCGAGATCGGACAGTTCGACGATGAACGTGCTTGCGGATGGCGGCGGGAGTTCCCCGAACACCTCGGCCAATTTGTCGCGTCCGGTATCGACGGGTACCCGCGAGAACCACGGTGCTAGCCAGCGGACCTGCTCGGCGAGAACGGTCTGGACCGTCACAGTCTCTTCCAGCTCGTCGATATCGGCGAAGGCGGCGATGGCGCAGTGTCGGCGGATCGCACGCGGATCGCTGTCGCCCATCACGGTGACGGAGCCGTGGCTGGGCTTGAGCCGGCCGGCCAGCGCCAGCAACAGCGTGTGCTGCCCGGGTCCGCCGGGCATCTGGATGGCGTGAAACCCCGAGGTGAGTTCCAGGTCGATGCCGGAAAAAAGCGGTCCGTGTTCGCCGTCCACCCCCAGCCCGGTCGCCGTGATCAGCGCCGGAGCAGTCTCCTGGCGAGCGTCGTCTCCGGGCTCCTCGGGTAGGGCGGTGTCCGGTTCGTCCGGTGTGGTGTCCGGTTCGTCCTGTGCGTTCACGGGCGGCTCGTTTCAGATCGCAGACTGGCACGTCCATTCGATCAAACGCCGTCGTGACTGACGCCCACGGGTTCCCCGGGCCACAAACCTCAGTCGGTTCCGGGAAGGTAGGGGTCCCCGTCGAAGCGTTCGCGGGTGACGAACTCGTCGACGGTATTGCGTCGTAACTTCCTTAACTGCTTTACGGGCTTGCCGATGGGTAAGACGGCCGCCACCGCATATGTATCGGGGATACCCAGCAGCTCACGCACTTTCAGCTCTTGCGCCACGGCCATGGTGGTCAGGGTGCCGCCGAAGCCCTCCGCTCGGGCAGCCAGCAGGATGTTCCACACCAGCGGATAGATCGACGCTCCGCTGATGACGCCGATGCGATCCAGCCCCTGATCCGTGGCCGCGACCAGTCTCAGGTCCACGCACACGACCAGCACCACCGATGCGGTGCGCAGCGGTTCGAAAACCGACTCGGGAACCCTGGTCGCGGCGACGGTTTCCGGGGCAACGAGGGTGGGACTGACCGGATTCCACGGTGACTCACCGGCCGCGATCTGCGCGAAGTACCGGCGTGCGCCCGGCGTGGTCGCCTCGATCAGGCCCGCACGCGTGGAGGGGGCCCTGATCACGATGATGTGTCCGGCCTGCCGATTGCCTCCGCTGGGAGCGAACCGGGCGTTGTCGAGGATGCGGTCTAACACATTGTCGGGCAATGGTTCCCCGGTGAACTCACGTGCCGCGAAGGTGGTGCGCATGACGTCGTAGAGCTCCATGGCGCCACTCTAGTCAGCTCCCGGGGCGAGCCAACCGTCGCTTGATCTCGTTCTGGAACGACGCCAGGACGCCGCGCACCGCCGACTCGGTGACGGTGACCGGTGTGAGCACCGACTCGGCGAGTCCGACGATCCGCTCGATGCGTGTCATCACGTTCTCCATCCGCTCGACGACGAGCATCATGCGGGGCGTGAGCTCGCCGATGACACCAAGCGTGTCGTTCATGTCGATGAGAACGGCGGACATGTCGGTGAGCACGGTGTCGAGCTGCCCGACGGTGACATCTGCGTTGAGCGCCGCTCTGGCCAGCTTCTGGATGCGCTCACGCCCGGTACGGGAGGCGGCCGGGCTGCCCTTCTCGGGGGTGTCGTCGAGCACCACGCGGCCAGCATTACAGCCGTGTTCACGGATGATCGCCCGCACCTTGCGGGAGTGGGTCTGTGCCAGGTCATCCCCGTGGGACACCACAACGATCTTTAAATCCGGGTTGCGCTGCAACGCCCACACTGGCGTCCAGATAGCGAACAGCTCCGACTTGCCGGTTCGCGGAGGGGCATTGACGATGTCCCGCTGGTCCGGTTCCACCACCCATCGAACCGCCACATCCGACAACAGTCGAATCGTCGGCGTCACACGGAACTTCGGGTCGAGTCGGCGCGCCAACTCGGCCGGGCTCGCCGGCCGACGACGGTCACGAGCGGCCCGCACATATCGGGCCGCCGCCAGACTCAGCACCGCGGACATGGCAGGCAGCGTTCGCGAAGGAAACCGGCGCCCCACCGAGCTCCGGAACAATGCCCGTGTGCTCCTCGAAGCGCCGCAGAATCACGTCAGCGTACCGAGGGTCCAATTCCACACCGAAACAACGCGACTGGCGGCCATGCGCTGCGATCAACGTGCTGCCCGAGCCTGAGAACGGATCGAACACCACACCACCCGGACGCAGACTGTTCGCGAGCATCGCATCGATCAACGCCACCGGCCTCATCGTCGGATGCTCCGCGTTTCGGGCAGGCTTATCGACCTCAAACACCGTGGTGGACTTGTTGTCACCGAACCAACGCTCCCCGCCACGACCCAATCGGCCCTCACCACCCGACGTGAACCCGTACAGGATGGGCTCGTGCCGATACTGGTAGTCCGAACGGCCTAGTGACATCATGTTCTTCACCCACACCAGGTTCTGCCGAAACTGCAGCCCGGCACTGTCCATCGCGGACTCGAACGTCGCGCGCTCGGTGTCCGCGTGCGCCACATACACGGGCGCGCCCGGCCGGGCCACCGCGGCCACCACATCGAACGCCGCCTTGAGTAGCTCGAAAAGCCCACCCGCCCCGTCATTCTGGATTCGCAGCGCCGCTTTCGTCTTCCCCACATAGTCGACACCGTAGGGCGGGTCCGTCCACACACAATCCGGCTGGACGTCGCCACACAGCGCGCGCACCCCGTCAAGGTCGGTGGCCGACCCAACCATCGGCCGATGATCACCCCAACGACCACAACTGCCCCGGCCGCGACACAGGCGACTCCGGCGTCGGCGGCACATCATCCGGATCGGTCAACGGCTCCGGCGGGAACAGATCCCGCTCCATCGCCAGCAGATCGTCCAGCGCGTAACCAGTTCCGCCCAGGTCGGCCAGCCGGTTATCGGCGGCCACGATCGAGCGCGCGGTGTCCTCGTCGACGTCCACGATGCCGACATCGATCGTGTCCCAGCCGAGCGACCGTGCAGCCATCAGCGTGTGGTTTCCCGCCAGCACCTCGTTGCGGCGGCCGGTCTGACTGCCACGGTTGACCACGATGGGCCGGTATTGGCCGTGTTTGGTCAGCGATACAGCGATACAGCGATCTGACTGACGTCGCCCCGGCGCGGGTTGCCTTTGAAGGTGTGCAGGTCATCGACGGCAAGCTGCGTGTATTCGGGCACGCGCGGCAGTCTCGCAGGGAGTGATGAAACCCGCCCTCGACGACTGCCGCACTGAAATGTTTCGGCGCTACGTAGCCGCGGGAGCCAGCTGCGCTAGTTGGGCGCGTTTGCGTGCGACGGCAGTCATCGTGCGGCCGGTACGCTCGGCGACCTGACCGTTGGTCAAAGATCTGTCTCGGGCGAACTGCATCTCGTCATCGGTCCACCGCCGCACCGCAGGCTGACGGGTTGGGTCCGCGAAAGCCGTGCGTGCGTTCTGCACCGCATGAGCCGTGCGACCTAACCGCAGAGCGGCTTGCACCGCCGTCAACGACATGTCCAATGCGACCTCGATCTCCTCGACCCGCCACGGCTGCTTATGCTGATGCGCCGCAGGCATGGTCAACAACACCTTGTTCTCCGCCTGCTCGCGGCGATGCCGAGACACCTTCTCGGGATTGCGGGCCTTCCAACGGGCCTGGCCCGCAGCAGCATTAGCCCGAAACTCATCCGGCATCTGCTCACGCCATTGCTGCTGCCACTGCCGATACGCGGCATCACAACGGTCACATCGGCAATCCCACAACTCATACCCGCGCCCAGTTCCATGAACATCTCCAGGTATCGGCCGCTGACGTACCCCCGTCAGGACGCGCTGTCGGCGCACCGCCGCGACCGTACGCCCCAACCGCTGCGCCGCTTCGCGCACATCAATACCCGGATCAGCGGCGATAGCCAATTCCTCGGCAGTCCAGCGCTGCCCCTTTTTCGCCGCGTCCCCCGTCTCACCACGATGAGACCCCAGGCGAGAAATGCGAATGCCCTTGATCGATGCCACCGAACGCCCCAACTTGGCCGCTGCCTCTGCCCTTGTCAGCGACATATCCAGAGCTACCGCGATCTCATCGGCCGTCCACCGCTTGCGCTTCTGCCGCCCCACGGCCTTGCCAGCCCCGTACTGCAGACGCGCCCACTTCACCGCCGCATCGGTACGCCCCAATCGCTCCGCGGCCTCCCGCCGCGACAACGACGCATCGAGGGCGACCGCGAGCTCATCAGACGTCCACGACCTACCACTCATAACAGCAACAAACGCTACCTACTGCTGGGTCTCCGTGCACACCGTGAACCGGCGCACAGGATGCGCGAAGCCACCAGACGGGCAATCTGAGGCAGATACAGAATCGTTGATCAGCCGAGTCGGCCGCTCCCTGCCTGTGCGCGAGCGATCGTCACATGCGACCCGGGTGGCACTGGCACCTCTAGTAATACTCAGACAGTCGTCATGCCTCCACGCGTAGTCGAGACAAGCGGTCCACTGCCCGCCTGGCGGGTTGAGATAGAACTTGTCATCTACATCCGCGGGGCACTGGCGGGGCGTTTCAACTCGCTGAATGACGCGGTAGGCGGCTTTGTCACATGAACCTACCGACAGACTGGGATTTGATCTAGGACCCAACATATCGACACAGGCACCTACAGGCGCATCGCCCTCTCCCGCTTTCACTAAAACCGGAAGGGTACCTATTTGAGCTATCGATTGTTCAATTGGAATTGATTCCCCGGCCTGAGGAGCGCGATAATCGTCTTTCCGCATGCCCGAGAAGTAGTAAACGACAACAACGCTCGTGGCCACCATGAATACTGCAGTAAAATTCAGGATGAACTTACGCCGGTAATTCTGATCCACGGTGCCGCTATAACCAAGAGCGATAAGCACCGGGCCTAACGGGATCAGAACTGTCAGAAGCATTAGCACAAACAGTGCGAGCCGAGGCGGGCGGAGATAAAAGTATGCCGTCATCGCAACGTAAGCCGACAGTGCGACTGCCCCGATGAGCCCGCTGTATCTGACATCACCCACAAAAAAGCCCACCTTGGCGAACTGCCCAAGCAGTGGACGCGCCCAAATCAACCCGATATAAGCATTCGCTAATCCACCTACTATCGAATAGGTGAAGAGAATTCTATTGGATGCCCTAGGGTGGGAATTTTCATCATAAACTTGATCTCGACTTTGCGTAACAAATTGCACTAAAGACGCCGCGGATGTGATAAATAGCAGCACCATAATAGGAATAACTACGTATTTTGTTTTGATGGATGTCACTGACATCAGCACCGCCGCAATACAGGAGGCGCCCAACAGCAGGAACGGAAGCCCCCGTTGCCAGTTTCCTAGCACATTCTTCTTCTTGCTATCCATTTGTGCACCACCCCGAAGCGTCCCTAGTGAACGAGATTATCGAGAACGGATAGGTGGTAAGCGCTAAGCATCCACCCTGATTCTTGATCGCCTCAAGAACTTCGCCTGCTTGTATCGAACTTACACCACCAGACGTGCCGCATATGAGGCCGAACAATGCCAGAGCTTCCGCTCCTAACTTCACGTAGGGATTACCCGGCACCTTTGAGCCGTAAGCGGCACCAGCGGTCAGGGCGCCACAACCAAGGGTCTTCCAACCGCCGTGATCCGCGGCAAATCTTGTCGACCACTCCGCTAGTGCTCTCGAATTCTTCTGGTTCAGGTACTCGGTGCAGGAGATTGTTGCGCAACGTGAGACGCACTGTCCGAATTGTCCCAAGTTGTAGCTTTCGCATACCTTTCCGCAGCTAGTGCCCTTGGTCAAGACATAGCAGTCCTGGTACACATCCTCATCCGGAACGCATTTTCCGCTAGCTGCACCGTTCTTGCAGTCCCGCGGGTCCTTTGGCTGTTGCTGATTGTCCTTCTGAGTTCCCGAGTCTTTTTGTGCACTGTCCTTCGGGCAGCTAGGGCAGTTCGGATCAACGGGGATGGGGTCCAGCCCAGGCTCAAAGAACCAGATCGGGCTTCGCCCACCGCCACCGATCATCTGAGTCCCACTACCGGCCATGTCGACCCCAGTATTGACCAACTGCGAGGCCATGTCGGCCATATCCGCCATGTCGGTCACAGCGGCTTGGCATTGCTGCTGCCGTTGCTGCTGCTGCTGATCATTGAGCTGCTGCGTCGTGTCATCCTGCTTGTTCTGCTGTTGCTGCTGTTGCGGCTGCTGTCCCTGCTGGGGGGACTGTTGTTGTGGCGCTTGGTAATCCGGATTCGCTTGCCCGGGACCCTGCGTATACGGCGTCGCGGTCTGATAGTCCGGTATCTGCGTTCCATGAGCGGGCTGCTGCGCCTGCTGGGGCTGCTGCCCGCCCTGCTGACCCGGAACTTGTTGCGCGCCAGGCGATCCCGTGTTGTAGATTGAGACCCCGTTGTCCTGGTTCAACGGGGGCTGATTATTGCCGCCCTGGTAATCGGGCATGGAACTGGGCATTTGCGGCGGCTGGAACTGCTGACCCCCGTCCATACCCGGCCCGCCGGTGGGTCCGCCCGGCCCCGTTGGATCCGCAGCTACGGTCGCGACCGCCGAAAATCCGCTACCGGGGGCAGTGTTGTCGTCGACAACCTTCGCTCCACCAACAGCCAGGGCGATAATCGCCACCAGCGCCGATGCCCGCCGCAAACCCGCAGGCATCGTCCAACGATCCTTCATGACCATGAATGCAACCGCCCCTTTTCGTCGACGCTCCTCGCGTACGTCGCCGTATCATGACATATACATCGTTGCCATGTCGATAAAACCCCAGCTATCAAGTTAGCCACCCCGACCACAGCCTCACACCGCCCCAGCTAGAGACAACCTGCGGGCCCTCGCTCAGTACCGCGATCTTGGAGCAACATAGGTCAAGCGGCACCACGCCTCGGCGGGCATATGGGAACGCATTCGCCAGACGGCCATATCCTGGCCATCACCGCCCGATAGTGTCTCCGCCGCATACCCCACAAGGGAGCTGCCCCTCTGGCCGCGCCAACCGTCAATGCATAACGGAAATCAACTGCTGTGCACGCTGAAACGAAACCCCGAGCACCTCACCGACATCACGCACCGCGATCCCATGATCCGCCAAAGAACGAGCCAGCTCCCGCGCATCGGCCTGATACGCCGCCATCTGACGCTCCGCCGCCTCACGCTCATTCGCCAACTTCTGCGCCGCGGCTGTCACCGCAAGCCCATCGACCTCAATCGAGATATTCACCGCCACCTCCGAGGGCGCGGAATCAGTCACCGTGCAGATGAAATCGACCGCCTGACTACGAACTTCGGAGATCCGGCGAGCTTGCGTGGTGTCACTGAGGTTGATCGCTCCATCTGCGCCCACGTACCCGTCGAGCTCGGGAACCGTGATCATCCACCACCGGTCGTCGCGGGTGACGTTGACCTGATAGGTGTGCATGTCAGTCCTCCTTGCAGTTGGTGGCGCAGGCTTCGATCGCCGTATCGACCTGGCGGCGAACACCCGGGCTGATGGTCCGGTGACCGTCGGCCAGCGAAACGCTGTAGCTGCCATGGGAGCAGGTCCACACGGTGTGGCTTCCCTTTCCAGGGCGAGCCGTGAAGCCCGCCTTCTTGAGCTGCTTGACGATTTCACGGGTGGGCGCCGGTGCGATCATGACTGTAGTCTATCTTGCTAGACAATTTCCAGTCAAGCGAGCTAGACAAAAATGGCTTGCCATTTATGTGCCACACGGCAGTCAAAACCGGCAAGCCATTTACATAAAACGCGCACACCCCCACATATTGGTCGTCGGCGCTCCCCAAATTCGCTGTACTGAACCCATAGGCTCAAAGGCATGGACATCAACCAGTACACGCTTCACTACGCTGGCCTGGAGATCTCGGTCCCCAGCGCCGAGAAGGGAAGGGTCGAAAACGCCCTAGCCGCCGTAACTAACGGCAAATCAATGTCACAAACATTCAGCTCCGGATGGACCGTGCTGTTCACCCCCGGCGTTCCAATCGCACTGCACGTCACTCCGAGGATGCCTGCGGTCAGCTCAGGCCCCGCCCTAGCTCCTGTGAACCCCACATACGCCGGACCTCCACCACTGCGCTAGACAGCAGACACCGGGGCCCATCGATAGGCAAAGGCTCGGTATCAGAGGTGCTTCAACACACCGCCATCGATCGCGTCCTCGTCACGGGGGTACCAAGCGGAAGGCTCACCGTTATCCCACTCCACTAACGCACTCGTGTCGTTCACCTGCACCACCGAGCCAGACCAACCCATTTGGTTGTGCACTCGGTCATTCACGGAAAACATGACGGTCAGTCGTCGTCTTCGTTGAGGCCGGGCTCCTCGTCCTGCTGTTCGATGATCATGGGACCACCCTCCACGTAGTCGCCCTGCCGCAGGTGCGCGGCGACCTCACGCAAAGCCCGCACATACCCACGCTGAAATTCTTTGTCGCCCGTGTGCGAACCCTGGAGGCGTGAAGCCCACCCGCGGATACTCCGGGCAATCCGTAGGTGGTTGACATACAGCGCTGGCTGCTCGACGAGGATCTTGTCGATCACATCCTGGTCATAGCCCGCGAGGTTCTCAGCGTCGAAATCGAAAATGTCAGGTGTAGGCACGCGTCAGACGGTAACGGGCAATCCTATCCCGCACGCCCAGTTTCACATCAATCATCAACCGTCCTGCGCAACGATCACCCGCTCCTCACGCCGGACAATTCGCGCATTCCGCACCACCGGTCCTGTCCCGCGAGTCAAGTCTTCGAAGAACGCTCGCGCCCCCGACTCGTCGGCGGGCCCGAACCTAGTCGGCCCCCACTCGCCATCACCGAACTGCAGCTCATACCGCACGAAAAACGACACATCGACTTCAGCCATCGCGATCCTCCTCAGTTGCCGCCCGCGCTCGCACGTTGTAGACGGTCGCACGCGACACACCGAACTCACTCGCCAAATCCACCGGCGACTCACCAGCGGCCAACCGCTCCAACACCACCGCAGTCTGCACATCAGTCAACGCCGGTTTCCGTCCCTTGTACACACCCTTGGCCTTCGCGATCTCGATGCCCTCACGTTGGCGCTCCCGGATCATCGACCGCTCGAACTCCGCGACCGCACCCAACATCGACAGCAGCAGCGTCGACATCGGCGAGTCCTCGCCCGTGAACGTCAATCCCTCCTTGACGAACTCGACCTTGACGCCGCGCCCGGTCAGCTCCCGCACCAGACGCCGCAGATCCTCGAGATTGCGCGCCAGCCGATCCATCGAATGCACGACCAGGGTGTCGCCCTCACGGACATAGGTCAGCGCGGCCTCAAGCTGCGGACGGTTCGTGTCCTTGCCGCTCGCCTGGTCGATGAACACCCGATCCAGCGCCACACCATCCAACTGGGTCTCGGGAATCTGGGCCAGCGACACGTCGACCTGACCGCGGTCGATGGTCACTTCGAGGCCGTCGAGTTGTCGCGCTACGTTCTGGTCGATGGTGGAGACCCGGACGTATCCGACCCGCTGCCCCGTCACCGTTGGTCCCTTGTGCCGTCGAGCGCGGCCAGTAGTTCCTGCGCAGCCTCGATCACCCAACCAGCGTCGGGTGGTTCTTCGCCCTGAATCCGCGCATCGTCGCGGATTTCGTAGTCGGAGAGCGCCTTGCGCAACTTGGCCTCGGCCCCACTGAAGCGCGGCGAAGCCGCCCCCTCGGTGGGAGCGGCTTGCTGCGAGCTGTGATCGCTCATCGGTGCATCATCCCCTTCGTTGCGTGTCACTCGAACCACTCCCCGGTTCCGTCGCAGTCGCCGCACTCTTCGTCAGCGACGTAGCCCGTGCCAGCGCACGTCTGGCATTCGTGGAATGTCCCACCGTCGGGACGTGTGGGCTCGAAGCTGGCCATGGTCACGCCCGCCCGTTGATCTGGCGGATGGTGGCGTTCATGTCGGACTCCTGTCGGGTGGGTTGCCTGGCCGTCAGGCCAGGTCGGACCAGTCGGCCCAAGTCGGGTAGAGGTGGCCGTCGAAATGGACGATGGCGATGGGACGGTCGCGCTCGTTGAGCAACATGCCCTCGGCGCCGGTGTGCCGGTGTTTGACGCGTCGGTCGGCCAGCGCGATGCGGATCGCGTCGAGGTAGGTGCCGTTGAACGTCTCGTTCGCGAACACCGCGTCCAGTGCGCCGTCGATGCCCTCGCGCTCGGTGATGGTGTCGGCGATGAGGGCGCCGAGGAGACGCGTCTCCGGGGCGCTGGTCATGGTCTCCATATGAGCCAGATAGGACAGCAGTTGCGCGGTGGTGCGGGTGTTGATCGCGGCTTGCAGCTTGTCGCTGGCATTGGTGGTCACGAACCCTCCGTTTCTAATTAGGTTCTAGACCACAGTAAATCATCGTCTAACAATTCGTCAACCACCCTTTTTGGACCGTGATTACGCAGTTCAGCGTGGATATCCGAGATCCCCAGAGCAGTTCGGCACGGGTGTACCCCAGTTAGACGCGCTACTTGTCGCGAATCCGGTTACCGGCGTCGTCGAACGGCTCCCCGTCGTCCTCGTCTGCCATCTGCTCCAGCACGCGCGCAGCCCACGAATCGGTTGGCGCCTCCCTGAGTCCCTGCGCCTTTCGGGTGACAGCCAGCCACTCGGCCAGCTCGTCGACCGGGATGCCGTCAAGGGCGAGCACCTGCCGCGCCACCTCCACGTGGATCTCCCACAGCGGATCGTCCGACCCGGCGACGAACGCGAACAGCTCGCGGCGCTCGGCGCTGCAGCGTCGAGCCGTCCCTCGGCGATGTCCTTGGCCACCGACATCGCGGCCTTGATCGCATCCTGCGTCGGTTCTGATGGCTCGGTCACTGCTCGACCACCTCGGCGTCGATCACGGGCTGAGCAGAGATAGCCGACCGGCCAGGCGCGGCGAGCGCCAGCAGCTCAGCCTCCACGCGCTCGAGCACCGCGACAGCAGTCGTGACGTTCACGTTGACCTCCTCGGGCACGACGATGAACAGCCCCCACAGCTTCGCTTCCTTCTCGAAGCTGTCGAGCACAGCGCGCGCTTGTTGCGCTCAGTCGTGGTGATGTTCCAGCAGATCCGCCTGATTGATCTTGAATGGTGGCATGAGTAGCCACCTGAGGGTCTGCTGACGTGCGCGGGTGATGAGCTCACCCGAATGTGAGAAGTCGATCGGTGAGATACGGACCGGACAGAGTGCTGGCACCACCCGCAGCTCGACGGTCTGCTCGAAGCGGGCCACGTCGACGGCCAGGCGCTGGTTGATGGCCAGCGTGGTGGCGTGCAGCGCCATGGCCAGCGCCCCCTTCGGAGCCTCGCGAAGTGCACAGGCGTAGCCGGTGGGCAGCACCCAGATCTCATCGGCACCCAACGAAACGGCATGGGAGAGTGGGGTGTTGTTCACCACGCCACCATCGATGAAGACCCGTCCGTCGATGGTTACCGGTGGCAGCACGGCGGGCACCGCGGCGCTGGCAGCAATCGCGTCGATCGGATCGCCGCTGGATAGCAGAACGTCCTTGCCGGTGAGCACGTCGGTCGCCACGACATGCAGTGGAATGGGAGCGTCTTCAAGTCTGCGAAACTCCAAGTGTTCCTTCAAGAGACGACGCAGACCCGAATCAGAAACCAGGCTGCGTCGACGACCGACGAATCCGAGGAACCCGGTATACAGATTGGTGGGGAAGACGTCGCTACGGGAGAGTGACCGCCAGAGGTCAGCGAGCGCATTCACGCCATCCATGTCGGATCGGGCGGCCAGCCAGCCGCCGTTGAGCGCACCCACCGACGTTCCGACGATCAGGTCGGGGACGATGCCCGCCTCCGTCAAGGCCAGCAGCATGCCGACTTGGATCGACCCGAGGCTGGCGCCACCGGACAACACAAACGCCGTTGTC
Organism: Mycobacterium sp. D16Q16; assembly: GCF_002013745.1. NCBI lineage: Bacteria > Bacillati > Actinomycetota > Actinomycetes > Mycobacteriales > Mycobacteriaceae > Mycobacterium > Mycobacterium sp. D16Q16. The sequence continues at coordinate 247,357 of NZ_MAEY01000005.1, read as the reverse complement.
ATAGCGCAACACTAGCGATCTACCGGAGCGCGGGGTCGCCACATAAACCATCCTGGACAGGTGTCTGGTTTTGGGTAATAGTGGATGAGGTCTGACCCGTACCCGGCCTTGGCCACAAGCAGTTCAGTACCTGGACACTTGTCTATTTGGAGGTTGATGTGACCAGCGATCGTGTTCTGGTAACCGGCGCGTTCGGCCTGGTGGGGTCCGCTGTGGTGGATGCTCTCGCGGCGCAGGGTTGCGCCATCGTCGCGACGGACCTGCACACCCCGGCGAACCTTCAGAGTGCCCAGCGTGTTCCGGCCGGGGTCGAGGTGCGGTGGGCGGACCTCACGTCCGCCGCCGAGGTCACCTCGTTGGTCGAGTCCACCGCGCCCGGCGCGATTGCGCACCTGGCGGCGCTGATCCCGCCGTTCTGCTACACGAATCGGAGAGTGGCGCAGGCGGTCAACGTCGACGCGACTGGTTTCCTGCTGTCTGCGGCCGCGAACCTGGCGTCACCGGCGCGGTTCGTCCTGGCCTCCAGCGTTGCCGTGTATGGCGCCCGGAATCCCCATCGCGACAAGGGATTGCTCACAGCGGACACACCGGTCAATCCCAGTGACCTCTACGGCGCCCATAAGGTCGCGGCGGAGAATCTGGTGCGGTCGTCGGGCCTGGACTGGGTGGTGCTGCGTCTTGGCGGGGTACTGACGGCGGCTCCTCGCTGGAGTATCGATCCCAATCTGCTGCGATTCGAGGCGGTACTTCCCTCGGACGGCCGGATCCAGACCGTCGATGTGCGCGACGTCGCGCACGCCTTCTGTGCCGCGATATCGACGGGCCACGTGCGCGAGGTCTTCCTGATCGGTGGCGACGGCTCTCACCGCACCACTCAGTCGGCCGTGGCGTCGGAAACGGCCGCCGCCATGGGGCTCGCCGGCGGCATTCCGGCTGGACGTCCGGGCGATCCCGACGAGGATCGCAGCTGGTTCGTCACCGATTGGATGGACACAGAGCGTTCCCAGCAGGTTCTGGGTTTCCAGCGACACTCGTTACCTGCGATGCACTCCGAGACCAGTGCCGCGGTGGGGTGGAGGCGTGGGCCGATGCGGCTGGCAGCGCCCATCGTGCGTGCCGTGCTCAGAACCCAGTCGCCATACCGCGGGATGGGCGGACAATTCGCCGATCCGTGGCGCGCGATCGAACGGTGCTGGGGCGATCCGCAATACTGAGACGATGCGAAAGGTCGATGGATGAGCGGAATCGAACGGGTCGTCACGCGCGGGACCTTCGAGCTCGACGGCGGCAGCTGGGAAGTCGACAACAACATCTGGATCGTTGGTGACGGCGATGACGTGGTGGTCTTCGATGCCGCGCATTCGGCAGAGCCGATCATCGACGCGGTCGCCGGACGCAACGTCGTCGCGGTGGTGTGCACCCACGGCCACAACGACCACATCACCGTCGCCCCGCAGCTGAGCCAGGCCCTTGATGCCCCGGTGCTGCTGCATCCGGCCGACGACATGTTATGGCGAATGACGCACCCGGACAAAGAGTTCCGGGGCGTCGAAGACGATATGGTGCTGCCGGTCGGCGGCCTGGAACTGCACGCTCTGCACACGCCGGGCCATTCCCCGGGCTCGGTGTGCTGGTACGCGCCTGAACTGCGAGCGGTGTTCTCGGGAGACACCCTGTTCCAGGGCGGACCGGGTGCCACCGGGCGATCGTTCTCCGATTTCCCGACCATTCTGCAGTCCATCTCGGGGCGCCTCGGCCCGCTTCCCGCGGACACGGTGGTCTACACCGGTCACGGCGATACGACCACCATCGGCGACGAGATCGTGCACTACGACGATTGGGTGGCGCGCGGCCACTAGCGCGCGGCGGTATGGAAGCGGTCGCGGTAGGCCTTCGGTGAGACTCCCAGCTCGTTGACGAACACCCGCCGCAGCGTCTCCGCGCTCCCGAAGCCCGCGATTCGAGCTGCCTGCGCGACGGTGTTTCCCGCATCCAGGGCGCCACGGGCCGCGTCGATTCGGACGAGTTCTACGTATCTGGCTGGCGTAGTGCCTAATTCGGTGTGAAAGAGCCGTGTGAGCTGGCGGGTGCTCAGCGCCGCTCGTGCGGCCAGCTTCTGGACACTGTGATTGTCGGCGGGGTCGGCGGCGATGGCATCGGTTGCCGGACGCAGTGCCGAGCCCGCGGGTGGCGCCGACTCGACGAAGACCGAGAACTGAGATTGTCCGCCCGCGCGCTTGAGATAGACGACCAGCGATCGGGCCACTTCGCGCACGATGTCGGAGCCGTAGTCATCCTCGACGAGCGCCAGCGCCAAGTCGATCCCCGCGGACACCCCGGCCGAGGTGAAAACGTTTGCGTCCCTGACGAAGATCGCATCGGGCTCGACGGTGATGTTGGGGAATGCACGTTGCAGCAGACCCGTATGGCGCCAATGTGTGGTGGCACGACGATGGTCGAGTACACCTGCCTGGGCCAGCAGGAAGGCACCTGTGCAGATGGATGCGATACGCCGGCAGCGTGCGGGTATGCGGGCCAGGGCGTCCACAAGTGCGGGGTCCAGTGGGCGCCCGATCAACACGTCGCCGCCCGCCACCAGCACGGTATCCGTGGACTCTATGGAGTCGATCGTCCCGGTCACCGAAAAGGGTGACCCGACGGATGTTGCCACGTCCCTGCCGTCGACCGACGCCACCATCAACCTGTAGTTCGCGCCGAATCGGTTGGCCTCGGCGAACACCTCGGCGGGCCCGGCCAGGTCGAGCAGCTTCATGCCGTCGAACACAACGATCGTGATGAGCCGTGCGTCGGACATGACCTCAGGATCGCAGATGCGCACCCGCGCACATGTCCGGATCTGTGGGATCGACGACTGCTCTGCACCTCTCACCGGCGAGCCATGTGGCCAGAGACTCGTAGCTGACAGAGTTCCACCAGACAAAGGACATGCGATGACCGATATTGCCGGAGTCGAGATCCCTGACACGCCACTGGCGCGCGAGATCACCGAGTACATCCGCGACACCGAGGACGACCTGCTGTTTCACCACTCTCGCCGGGTGTATCTCTTCGGTGCGCTGCAGGGTCAGCGTCGCGGCGTGAAACCCGATCTGGAGCTGCTGTACGCCGGCGCGATGTTCCATGACATCGGCCTCACTGAGGGGTTCCGGGACTCGCAGCTGCGGTTCGAGGTCGACGGCGCCAATGCCGCCCGCGACTTTCTGACCGAACGCGGAGTAGGCACCGAGGACGCCCAGAATGTGTGGCTCGCGATCGCGCTGCACACCACGCCCGGGGTTACTGAATTCCTCAGCCCGGAGGTGGCCCTGGTCACCGCCGGGGTGGAAACCGATGTGGTTGGCATTGAGCGGGATGCGTTGTCTGCCAAAGATTTGGATGCCGTGACGGCGGTGCACCCGCGGCCCGATTTCAAGAACAGGATTCTGAACGCTTTCTTCGAGGGCAATCGGCACCGGCCGCGCAGCACGTTCGGCAACATGAACGCCGACGTGCTCGCGCATTTCGACCCGTCATTTGTGCGGGACGATCTGGTGGAGTTGATCCGGGCGAACAGCTGGCCGGAGTAGCCCACGGCGCCTAGAAAGGTGGCGGGTCGTGGGCGGTGAGTGCGGCCAGGGCCGCTTCGCGTTGTAAGCGTTCTTGACGGTTGAGGCTTCGTTCCGACTGGCGCCGGCGGTCGCGTTCCTGTTTTCGGGTGCGCTGGCGGGTAAGGGTGGGGAAGAGGAACCGGCTGGCGGGAGTGGTGACATAGGTGTGCCCCGTCGGCGCCTTCCACAGCACGGTCCCGTCGGGTCCTTGGATCTCGGTCCAGCCGCCAAAGGTCTTCAGCAGATGATGCTTGCGGCACAACGCCTTCAGATTGGTGCCGGTGGTAGGACCACCCACAGCCCAGGGCACGGTGTGGTCGATATCCGTCCGGTCGGCTGCTGCCTCGCAACCTGGGAATCGGCACAGCTGGTCGCGCGAGCGTACAAAGGCAGCAAGGCTGCCCGAGGGCCGGTACCCGGTGCTGTGGCAATCAGTGAGCGCGCGAGTGCGGGCATCGGCGGCCACGGCGCGGGCCTGCTCGGCGGCGAGCACCCCGAAGCCGGGGACATGGGCAGGTACATCGTCCTGACCATTGAGGGTGGATTGGTTGACGACCACGTTGACGACGACCGCGATATCGGGGACATTGCGCCCAGTACATTCGGGACGTCCACAGGTGCAACGCATCTGATCAAGACCGCGTGTCAACGCGCCGACCGCGTCGGCACGCCGCTGGGCCTTGGTGCGTGGATCTGCCGGGCACACGGTCGCTGCCAGAAGATCGAGGCGTTTGTCCAGCGCGACGGCATGGGTGGCCTGCAAGGTGCCCCAGATCTCGGCGACGGGTTCCCCGTGACCGACGGGGCGGATCTCTACATAGCGGCCCTCGCTCGCGGATCTGTTGCGCCGCACGGCATCCCGATCGAAGCGAAGCACCAACGCATCAAGTGCGGCGGTGATGCGCTTGTGGGACCAGCGCGCCCAGCGCGGCAGTGCCTGCACGATCGCAGTGTCCACCTGCGTCACCACCGTGTCGCTCTCGACGAGTTCGGTGCGGTTGACGATCAGTGCGACAGTCCGATAGTCAAGATCACCAGCGGCGAAGCGTTCAGCGACCGCTGTGAGGCGGTGCCGCAGAACCTGGGCATACCGCATCTGGCTGGAGGCCAATGCCTGGGTGATGCCCTGAGCCGCGGAAATTTCGGCGGCGATCCTGTCCCAGCGATCCAGGGGGTGACGGTCACGCGCATCGGCCTTGTCGAGGTCTGCGTGCCGGTCGACGAGCACGCCGATAGCGTCCAGCCGTCGGGCGCACGCTTGCGCCTCGGCACGCTGTGCCGACGTGATCACATCGATCAGATCCGCGTCGCGCAATGAATCGAACATATTTTCGATATTAGGGAAATCTGTTGAGCAGCACGTGTACCAACCCGCCGTTGGGGACAAGCCACGGTTTGTGGATAACTCGGAGAATCCCTAGTGCGACTCACCGGCGGCGCAGGCGCGCGCCGAGGTTCGTCTTGGCCAGGTCGATGAGCTCGTCGCCGCGCCCCGACAGCAGGGTCCTCGTCGCCCACAACGAGAAGCCTGCCACCTGTGCGGCGGTGATGGTCGGTGGAATCGAGAGCTCCTGGCGAGCGGTGACTACCTCCACGAGGGCCGGGCCATCGTGACTGAAGGCCTCCGACAACGCCGCATCGAGCTGGTCGGGGCGTTCCACGCGCGCACCGTGAATCCCGAGAGCCATTGCGACATCAGCGAATACCGGGTTATCCAGGGCCGTCCCGTAGTTCACAATCCCAGCGGCCTTCATTTCCAGCTCCACGAAGCTGAGCGCGCCATTGTTGAATACCACCATCTTGATGGGCAGCTGCGACTGGGTGAGCGTGATGAGATCTCCTAGCATCATCGCCAGCCCGCCGTCACCGGAGAGGGTGACGATCTGGCGGCCTCGGTGTGATGCCTGTGCCCCGATTCCCTGGGGAACGGCGTTGGCCATGCTGCCGTGGTTGAACGAACCGAGCAGGCGCCGTCGGCCATTCATGGACAGGTAGCGCGCGGCCCAGATGACGGGTGTGCCGACATCGGCGATGAAGACCGCGTCCTCGTCCGCCAACTCGTCGATCCTGCGTGCGACAAGTTCCGGTCGCACGGGCGTCTGATTGCGATCGTCCACGGCCAACCGGTCGAGCTGAGCACGCGTGCGCGTGTAGTTCTCTCTCGCGCGCTCTAGATGCTTGCCCTCGGAATGCGGAAGGAGTATCGAATTGAGCTGTTGCAAAGTGTCTTTCACCGAACCGATGAGTGGGACATCCACCCGGACACGTCGGCCGATGTGTTCACCGCGGATATCGACCTGAACGACGGTGGCCTTCGGCGGATAGAACTGTCGATATGGGAAATCCGTCCCGAGCATCAGCAGCACCTCGGTGTCCTCGAGTGCGTCGTACCCGGAACGGAACCCCAGCAGGCCCGTCATGCCGACGTCGAACGGATTGTCGTACTCGACGAATTCCTTGCCGCGCAACGTGTGCACGATCGGCGCCTGGAGAGTGCGAGCAGCTTCCAGCAGCTCGGCATGGGCGCCCTCACAGCCGGCCCCGGCGAGGATGGTGACCGCGTTGGATCCGTTCAGCACCCGGACGGCTCGCTCCAGGGACACTGGGTCCGGCAGGCGGGTCCCGATGCCCGCGACGATCGGCGCCGAGGGCGGCGCCGCATCTGTCTTGGCGCTGAGGATGTCTCCTGGGATTGTCAGGACCGCCACCCCTTGCTGGTCCAGCGCCGCGCGGATGGCGGTGTCCAAGACGTACGGCAGCTGTTCGACGCTGCTCACCAGCTCGCTGTACACGCTGCATTCGGCGAACAGATTCTGCGGATGGGTCTCCTGGAAGTAGCCGCTGCCGATTTCGGCGCTGGGTATGTGCGAGGCAATCGCAAGGACGGGGACTCGACTGCGGTGGGCATCAAAGAGACCGTTGATGAGATGCAGATTGCCCGGGCCGCAGCTGGCGGCACACACTGCGAGGGTGCCCGTCAGCGCCGCCTCTGCCCCGGCGGCGAATGCCGCCGCCTCCTCGTGGCGCACATGGACCCACTCCACGGTGCCGTCGCGGCGCAGAGCCTCGGTAAAGCCATTCAACGAGTCGCCGGGCAGGCCGTAAATACGTTGAACACCGGCGGCTTTCACGGTGTCGACGATGAGTTGCGAGACGGTACGGGCCATGCTGCCCTCCAAAGGGGATGTCGGCGGCTAGTTGGTGTTCGCGTATGCGTCGAGAGCCTCAGCGGCGCAACGGCGCCCGACCTCGATGACTTCGGTGGCACGATGGAAGTCCAGACTGCGACTGACACTTCGGGGTACCTCGATGAGGACATCCGGAGGGTGCGCCGCGAGCTGCATGCGGGCAAGGGCCGACTGCATGACCTCGATGGTCCGGTTCATCACTTCGAAGCTTGTCAGTTTTGCGGCGGGATCTGGTTGGCCTGCTGCTTCGGTGCCGTCGGTCTCGAACAGGGCCGAAGTGCTGCGCAGCAGCCGGTTCAACCACTCTGTGGTCACGCGCGGTTCACGAGGCTCGGGATCAAGGGGCGGTGCCGGAGTGCGCGACTCCTCGCCTCCGCTGAGGCTTACCGCTACTCGCAGCTCGGCGTGTACCCCGGCCAGTGGCGCAACTGCCATCAGGTCCAGGACGCCGCCGTCTGCCAGCACGCGGCCGTCGAGTACATGCGGAGAGATCATTCCGGGAATCGCGATAGATGCGCGGATAGCGGAGGCCAATGAACCGCGCTGCAGCCACACCGACTTGCCGGCGATCAAGTCGGTCGCGACCGCGGTGAACGGAATCGGCAGGTCTTCGATCGCGACGTCGCCGAGCAGCTCGCGTACCACGTCCAGAATCTTCTCGGCGCGGAAGAAGCCGGGGCTGGTCCACGTCGGGTCCAACAGCCGCAGTACCGCGCGCTGGGTCAGCGATGTTGCCCACGAGGTGAACCCGTCGAGCGCTCCGGCCGCCTCCAGGCCGCCCACCAACGCGCCCATCGAGGATCCTGAGATGCCGGAGATCTCGAAGCCGCGCTCTCGCAACTCCTGGATCACACCGATATGCGCATAGCCGCGGGCCCCACCGGCGCCCAGCGCCAGCGCGATCTTGGTGCCGGGTGCGCCGGTACTCGCCTCGTCAGTCATCCACTCAATCTTGGCAAGAGCGACGCCAGGTATCCAGGTGAGGTGTGCGACACCCGTTACTGGCGAGCGTGGGGATCGGAGGCGTTGAGCGTCGCGACGACTTCGTCGTAGTCACCGCGTGCTTCGCCGTAGCGCAGGAACTTCACCCGCTCTACCTGGATTTCGGTGGCGTCGGGCTGGGTCTCCAGCAGAGTGACCACTTCATCGACGAAGTCCTTCAGGGGCATCGCGAAGTCACTCTCTTGCTGTCCCGGCATGAGGTCTGTGCGAACCGCGGGTGGCTGGAGTTCCTTGACCGTCACCCGGGTGTCCGCGAGCTGCAGCCGAATCGACTCAGTGAGCATGTGGATGGCGGCCTTAGAGGCGTTGTAACTGGGCGTGACCTTCAGTGGCGCGAAAGCCAACCCGGACGAGACCGTGATGATGGTGGCTTCGGGCTGGGCCTGTAGGTGCTCGATGAAGTTGGCGATCAGGCGAATCGGGCCCAGCACGTTGGTGGTGACGATCTCCTCGGCCGACTGAAGGAATGACTCGGGGTGATGCCAGTCTTCGACGCGCATGATGCCTGCCATCGCGATGAGGATGTTCACGGTCGGATGGTCGGTGAGTATCCGTTGGGCAGCGGTGTGAATGCTCTCCGGATCGGAGATGTCGATCTGCACAGCCGAGATGCCGGGATGTTCAGCACGGATGCGCTCGAGTAGCTCGGTGCGGCGCCCGCCGACTATCACGGTGTTGCCCTTGGCCTGCAAGGCCAGAGCGAGTTCCAGGCCGATCCCGCTCGTGGCTCCGGGAATGAACACCGTGTTGTCCGTGATCTTCATCGAGGAGCCCTTCTGTTGATTATGTGTACGTACCGTACATATATGTAATGTACGGTACGTACACATAGTTGGCAAGGAGTGGGAGCGATGGTGACTGCCGCAGGGGACGAGGTGAAGCAGCCGCGCCGGGGGCGGCGGCCGGCTGACGAGGTGCGCGAAGAAGTGCTTCAGGCCGCGGGCGACCTGCTGTTCGCCGAGGGGATGAACGGATTCACCATCGACAAGGTCGCTGCCCTCTCCGGCGCGAGCAAGATGACCATCTACAAGTGGTGGCCGTCCAAAGGGGCTCTCGCGCTCGACGGCTACTTCCGACAGGTCGAACCGGAGTTGGGGTTCCCCGACACCGGGGACATCGAGCGCGACCTCCGCACTCAGCTGCATGCGTTCCTCGGCGTCATCCGGGACACGATTGGGGGCGGGATCATCGGTGAACTCATTGGTCAGGCCCAAGTGGATCCGGCGCTCAAAGCGGCCTTTCTGCAACGGTATTCGGGGCCCCGTCGTGCCCTTGCGGTGACGGCGATACGTCGGGCACAAGAACGTGGCCAGCTCGGTGCGAAGGTGGACCCGGAGGTCGTCGTGGACCAGCTGTGGGGCGCTTGCTACCACCGGCTGCTGATACCCGACCAGCCGCTGACACGGGATTTCGTCGACGCCTTGCTCACCAACGTGTTTCACGGGATCAAATCCAGATGAATCTAGGTACGGGAATAAGCCCCGCGGATCCGCGGGTTTGACGCGATATGCCACGTCAGTTCACCGAAGCGGAGCGTCAGGATTTTCTCGCGGCCAAGCACATTGCTGTGCTGTCGGTTGCGGCCGACAAGGGACGGCCGCCGGCCAGCGTGCCGATCTGGTACGGGTATACGCCCGGCGGAAACATTCAGATCAATACCAGTGCGGGCAACCGCAAGGCACGCCTGATCGAGCAGGCCGGCGCAGTCACGCTGACGGTGCAGCACGAAGAGCCGCCGTATCAGTACGTCATTGTCGAGGGCACGGTTGTCGAAACGGAGCGGCCGGCCTCGGCAGAGGTACGGGAAGCCATTGCCATCCGCTATCTCGGCGAGGAGGCCGGTCGGGAGTTCGCGCGCGGATACGATGAGGCCGACACCGTGCTGTTCGTCGTGCGCCCCGATCGCTGGTTTACCGCGGACTTCTCAGGCGAGCTCTGAGCTAGGGCTTGCCGGGCCACGGTGCTAGGCCAGGGCGAGGAACAGTTTCTCGAGTTCAGCCTCGGTCATGGGCGCGGTGTTTCCGTCGCGATCGGCGGTGATGCATTCACGCAGGCCGGTGGCGACGATCTTGAAGCCGGCGCGGTCGAGCGCTCGTGACACGGCAGCCAGCTGAGTCACCACGTCTTTGCAGTCGCGCCCGGTTTCGATCATGTTGATCACTCCGTTGAGCTGTCCCTGCGCCCGGCGCAGTCTGCTGAGGATGGCAGTGATGCTGTCTTGATCGTCGATCATGGATCTACCTTTCGAGGTCCCGAGCTATTGACACTATACCCTCCTGGGTATAGGGCGCGTGCGGACTTTCAGTGGCCACCAGAACCATGGGCCGAGCAGCCCAGCGATGGACGGGGTCATCAGAGACCGCACGATGAGTGTGTCGAACAGTAGACCCAAACCGATCGTGCTTCCGGCTTGGCCGATTGAGCTCAAATCGCTTGCAGCCATGGACATCATCGTGAACGCGAATACCAGTCCCGCGGACGTGACGACTCCGCCGGTTTCTCCCATTGAGCGGATGATGCCGGTCTTGAGTCCCGCACCGATCTCTTCCTGGAAGCGGGATACGAGCAGCAGGTTGTAGTCGGATCCGACGGCCAACAGGATGATCAGGCCGAAGACCGGCGCGATCCAGTTGAGCTCGAGACCGAAAATGTGTTGCCACACCAGCACCGAGAGCCCGAATGCGGCGCCGAGGGATAGCAGTACGGTGCCGACGATTACTAGCGAGGCGACCAGCGCACGTGTGATGAGCATCATCACAGCGAAAATCAGTGTTACGGCAGCGATTCCGACGATCAACAGATCATAGTGAGAGCCGGATTGAATGTCGCGGTAGATCGCGGCGGTGCCGGTGAGGTAGAACTCGGCGTCGGTCAGGGCGGTCCCCTTGACGGCTTGATGGGCGGCCTCCAATTCGGGGATGACTGAGGAGATTCCTGCGGGGGTGGCCGGGTCCTTGTCATGGGTGATGATGAAGCGTGCAGCTTTGCCGTCGGGCGACAGGAACAGCTGCAGACCACGCTGAAAATCGGGATTCTGAAACGCTTCTGGTGGTAGGTAGAAGTAGTCCCCGCTGCGGGAGGCGTCGAAGGCTTGGCCCATCGCGCTGGCAGTATCGGTCATCTGCGCCATCTGTGTGACCAGGTTGGCGAAGCTGCTATGCATCGTCAGCAGAGTCCCCTGCATGGACTTGGCCACGGCGATGATCGTGGGGAACTGCGCACTCATCTGGGGAATGATCGCGCCGACATTTCCGATGTCTGCGGTCAGTGCGCGCATCTTGTCACTGAACGTGTCGACACCGTCCATCGCGTCGAATACCGAACGTATGGCCGAGCACACCGCGATGTCGAAACAGTTCTGCTCCCAGTAGAAATAGTTGCGCAGGGGCCGTATGACGTCGTCGAACTCGGCCAGATGGTCCCGAATTTCGTTCAGCGTCGCCTGCGCGTCTGTCATATCCGTGGTCATGCGGTGAGTCGCGTTGCTCATCTGGCCCAGCAGGGATTGCATGCGTTGCATGGAGCCGATCATGGAACCGAGATCTTCACTCATGGTGAGCATGTCGGCTGTACGGTCCTTCATGAATTGAAGATTCTGCTGGATCGGAATCGACTGGGCGCTGATCTGAAACGGTATGGAGGTGTGCTCGATCGGACCGCCCAAGGGGCGGGTGATGCTTTGCACCATCGCGATTCCGGGTGAACGGAACACGTCCTTGGCGATCTTGTCCAGGATGAGCATGTCTCCGCTATTGCGCATGTCGTGATCGCTCTCGACCATCAGAATATCGGGATTCATTGTGGCGGCACTGAAATGGCGTTCGGCGGCCGCGTATCCGACGTTCGACGGCAGGGAGGCCGGTATATAGAACCGATCGTTGTAACTGACCTTCATGGTTGGCATGATGGCGACACCGATGAGCGCTATGGCCAGTGAGGCGGCAAACACCGCGCCTGGCCAGCGCACCGTGGCGGTGCCGATACGCCGCCAGCGCCGAACCTTCACAGCCCGCTTGGGATCAAGCAGCCCAAAGCGGCTGGCTATGACAACCACAGCGGGTGCGGCGGTGAGCGCACCCGCCACGACCACAAGCAGTCCCAGTGCGGACGGAATACCTAGTGCCTTGAAATACGACAGGCGTGCCAAGTGCAGGCACAGGGTCGCCCCGGCGATGGTCAGCCCAGAGCCCAGGATGATGTGGAATGTACCCCGAAACATGGTGTAATACGCTGTTTCTCGGTCCTGGCCGGCTTGGCGTGCTTCCTGATAACGGCCGATGAGAAAGATGGCGTAGTCGGTACCCGCGGCGATCGCCAATGAGGACAACATGGCGACCACGAATGTCGAGAATCCCAGTAGGTCGTAGTTACCGAGAATCGCGACAACGCCTCTGGCGGTGCCCATCTCGAAGCCGACCATGACCAGAACAAGCAGCATCGTGCTGATGGATCGGTACGTGACGAGAAGCATGATCATGATGACCGCGCCCGTCACGCCCATCATGACGAGCATGCTCTTATCAGCGGCCTCGTTCATGTCCGTGGTCAGCGCCGCCGGGCCGGTGACATACACCGCCAGGCCTGCGGGCGGCGCTGAACGGTCCACGATCTTGCGGACCGCGTCGACAGACTTGTTTCCAAGCGTGCTGCCCTGGTCGCCGGCAAGGTTGAGCTGGACATATGCGGCTTTGCCGTCACGGCTCTGGGCACCGGCAGCGGTCAGCGGGTCTCCCCATACGTTTTGCACGTGCTGCACATGCTCGGGGTCGGCCTGCAGCGCGTGCACCAGGGTGTCGTAATAGCGGCGTGCCGATTCGCCGAGGGGGTTATCGCCCTCGAGCACGATCATCGCGATGCTGTCGGAATCGGATTCGCGATATTTCTGGCCGATGTGTTTAGCCGCGATCATGGCCGGCGCGTCATGCGGCGACATCGTCACCGCATGATCTCGTGCCACCGATTCAATCGGCGGCACCAGCACGTTCACTGCCACCGTCAGTAGCAGCCATCCCAGCAGGATCGGCACCGCGAATCGGCGCACGAACCGCATGAAGGCCGGGCGTTTTCCGTGGTCGGTGTTCATGCGGCTTTCACCAGACACGAGGTTTGGGCGTCGCGCCCGTCTGTGGACTGCTCATCTTCGATGTGTCCGTTCACGGTGATTCGACACCCTATGGCGGCGCTATTCCCTTGTGCCACAACACTGGCGATGACAGCGGGTACGGTGGTCTCAATCGTGTAGGTCCATGGCAAGCTGCTGAAATCGGCCCGTTGTGGCTGAGCGTTCTTGTCCAGGTAGCTCACCGCACCTGTGGTGCCGCTGGGTCCGTAGATCTCGTATCGCACCTGCTTGATCGTGGATGACACGAGTGGTTCTGCGCTGCTGCCGGTGGCCGAGAAGATTGGTTCGGAGCCGAACGCGCCACGCAGGTGGTTGACGGCGACCGCGCCGAGGCCAACCGCGCACCCAACGACCATCGCTACCCACGCCCGTTTCAACACGGTAACTATCGCTGCCCGCACTCTTAGGCCGCCTTTCTGTTGTCGCTCAATAGTTTTAGGCCATGACCTGTGTCCTGCTGACTTGCGCCGGGTGACCGCAGATCGCGGGCGGGCCCTATGGCAGGGCCGAGTCTTACTCAATAGATACCATACCCCCTACGGTATATATCCAAAATCTGCCGCAACATCTGACTCCGGGCATATACCGTGGGGGGTATGGTATAAACGGTGGCAGAACGAACCAGCGGACCGACACCTCCACGGTCCTAGTTATCGGTCTTGCTTCACAGTGATGGGAGATGCCGCATGTCCGCAGATGGCAGTGCCGCACACAGCCGTAGGTTCGACCTGAGGATCTGGCTCGACCCGGTATGCCCGTTTTCGTGGAACACCGCGCGTTGGCTGGATGCGGTCGCGGGCCAGTCCGGTACCTCGGTCGACTGGCAGCTGATGAATCTGGCTGTCTTGAACGAGGGCAAGGAGCTGCCGCCCGCACAGCAAGCACGGATGAATGACTCGCGGCAGGTGGGGAGGCTGATGGCCGGAATCCAGCGCGAGTTGGGCCGGCAGGGCTTGCACACGGCGTATTTCGCCTTCGGTGCACTGTATTTCGACGAGTCGGTGCCTGTCGGTGCCGATCTGGCCGCTCGGGTATTGGGGGCAGTCGCGCCCCTGTCGACATCAAGCGATTCGCTGTCGGACACCTCGCTGGACGCACTGGTCCGTTCCTCTCACGAGGCCGGGCAGCGGGCATTGGGAGATGTTGGCGGCAGCCCGCTACTGCAGGTCAACGGCCGTACGTTCTTCGGCCCCGTCTTGACGGCGTTGCCGGAGCAGAGCACTGCGCACGCGTTGTTTGACGCGGTTACCGCGCTTTCGCGAGTGCCGGAGTTCACGCAGCTGCAGCGTCCGCGCCCGGCGCATTAGTGCCGATCATGTGTCATGCAGTGACGTGCTCCGTCTGTTCCAAGACCACGTGGTCTGGCTGCGGTCTCCACGTTCAATCCGTGAAAAGCACAGTCCCCGAAGATCAATGGTGTGGCGGACACGGCACACCACCGTCTGCTCCTGTGTACAGGGGCCTGTTCAGGAAAAAGGAGCGTAGAACATGAAGAAGGTTGTCGTCCTGGGTGCCGGAATCGGCGGGCTGAGCGTGATCAACGAACTGCGCCAGGCCCACGTACCGCTGGGTGACCTCGATATCACCATTGTGGATGAGGACTTCACCCACTTTCTGGGATTTACCTTGCCGTGGGTGATGCGAGGCTGGCGCGACGCGGGCAGTGTGCCCATTCGGCCGAGTTCCGAGGCGCTGTCGGGAGTAACCGCCGTGACGGGATCCGTCGCCGGCATCGATCCCAACACGCGCACCGTGACCTTGTCCGACTCGTCAACTCTGGACTTTGACGCGCTTGTCATCGCCACGGGCGCGCGCAATGCCCTCGACAAGATTCCGGGCTTGAGTGAAGCGGCCGCCCGGGGTGACGCGGTGCACTACTACGGCGTCGCCGCGGCCGGTGACGCCAGGCGCGCACTGGAAAACTTCTCCGGAAGCAAGCTCGTCTTCCTGGTGACATCGCAGCCCTACCGCTGTCCGGTGGCTCCTTACGAGGGAGCCCTGCTGGCCTCGGATTTCTTGAACGACAAGGGCATACGGACGGGTGTAGACATCAGCGTCTATACGCCGGAGAAGCACCCCATGCCCTCTGCCGGCCCCTACGCGGGGCCGCAGCTGGTACAGCTGCTCAGCGACAACGAGATCAGCTTCCATGGCGAACACACCACGGAACGCATCGACCCCGACGAGAAGGTTGTCGTGTTCAGGGACGGCACTACGGCGAGTTTCGACTTGTTGGTGTTCGTGCCGCCGCATAAGCCGTCAGTCACCATCGATGGACCCGAGTGGATCGGCGTCGACGCGCAGACGATGCAGACCCCGTATGAGGGCATCTGGGCGATCGGTGACGCTGTGTCGGTGATGTCGCCGTCCGGCAGGCCTCTGCCGAAGGCCGCCATCTTCGCAAAGAATGGTGCAAAAGCGGCCGCTCAGAACGTACTTCATTACCTTGAGAGGTCAGACCGGACCGCAGAGCTCTCGGGACTGGGGTACTGCTACCTCGATACCGGTCAGCATCGCTCGGCACAGGGAAAAGGTGATTTCTTCTCGTTGCCGCACCCGGCGATCACCCTCACGGAACCGTCCACGGATCAGCATCACGACAAACAGGACGAAGAAGCTGAATGGCGCGACATGTGGGAGTCGCACGACGAGCGCATCGGCAGCTGAGCTACCAGACACGTATCCAGTCGACGAGCATCTCCGCGGGGTAGGTGCCACCGCGGGGATCGCCGCCACCGGATCCGGCCACGGCCAGGTTCAGCACGGGAAATGCCTTGTGTCCAGGATTGTTGAACGGCCAGTCCGCCAGGGAGTTGGCGGCAACCTCGAAATACGGTGCCGCTCCGTCGGTGTAGTCCTTCCAGAACCGAATGCCCTTGTCGTCCCACTGGGTGCGCCAGGTGTGCCACGCGTTGTCCAGGGACAGGTTGTGGGTCTTCCATTCTGAGCCGTTTGCCTTGGCATGCACGGTGGTTGCGGCCGGCCAGCTGCCGTTGCCGTACCACTCGACGATGTCGATCTCACCGTCCTGATCACTGCCGAGCCAGAACGCGGGCCACGCGCCCGGGGTCAGGCAGTTGAACTTAATGCGCGCTTCCCAGGTATAGCCGACACCCAGTTCGGTCGTGCTGTAGATCTTGCCGCCGTAGTACGTGTTGCCTTCTTTTGCGGCCTTGATGACCAGGTTCGAGTTGCCGTCGAGGAAGACGTTCTTGCGATCGTCTCGATACTGGCCGACATTTTCGGGGAGCTCCCAAAAGGTCGGGTCCTTCATGGACTCGCGAGCCTTCGAGATCGCCCACTTGGATCCATCGGGCGCGGACCCGGCTGGTCCGTCAAACTCGTCGACGAAGACGTACTTGCCGGTCGGAGGAGCCGCGGGCGGGCGGGCGGTGGTTTCTGTGGTGACGGCTGCGCCCACGCCTCCGGCATGGAAACCGCTGCTGCCAACATGCCAAGCCCTGAGAACGCCATCATGCGGCGTCGATCCATGTTCACCATCGTGGCCGACGATAACAGGATTCGCCGAGCGCGGTCCGGGAGCGTGGACGTGGCCGCTAGGGACGGGCACGCAGTGAGTCGCGATCAGGTGCCAGCATCGAGGAGGTCAGACCCCGCGCGGCTAGCTCCTCGGGGAGGGGATTGCCGGTGGCGAGCGCCGCCCCCACTCGAGCAAGGGCGGGGGCCATCTGGATGCCGTAGCCGCCCTGGGCGGCGTACCAGAAGAAGCCCTCGACATCCGGGTCTTCGCCCACGACTGGACTGCGGTCGGAGGTGAAGGACCGCAGTCCTGCCCAGGCCGAATTCACACTCCGAATGCCGAGAGTGGTCGCCTCATTGATCATCCCGATCGCCCGGGCCATCTCGAGTTCGTCCGGTCGTGGGTCTCCGGGTGACTGAAGTGTCTCGTCGGCGGGCGAGCAGAGGAATTGGGCGCCATCGGGTTTGAAATAGAAGCTGTCGGAGACATCCAGGGTCATGGGAAGCGAGCCGGTGGGATTCGCCTGCGGTGCGGACACCATGAACGCGGTGCGTCGAAGTGGCTGGATTCCCACCGGACGAGCACCCATGGTGCGCGCGAGTTCATCGCACCACGCCCCGGCGGCGTTCACGACGGTCGCCGCCTCAAAGGCACGTCCGGAGGAATCCCGCAGGACCCACCTGCCCTGATGGCGGCTGCTGCTCACGATGGGAGCCGACTTGACGATGATTCCGCCGCGCCGGCGGAATCCGCGCACATATCCCTGATGCAGCCCATGGACGTCGAGCTCCATCGGTGTGCGGTCGACCGTCGCCAATCGGATGTGCCCCGGGCGCAGGTAGGGGTTGATCTGCTCGGCGACCGCGCCGTCCACCAGCTCCGTGTGACAACCCTGCCCGGAGGCTTCCCGATGACCTTCCCGAAGTGTGTCCGCATGCGCTTCATCGGCGATGATCAACAACGGCAAGGAGGTCGCGAGTGGAGCCTCGAAACCCTCACGGGGATCGGTGAAGAAATCGCGGCTGGCCGACGTCAACATTCGGATGACGGGATTCCCGTAGTTCTCGATGAAGGTCGCGGCGGACCGTCCGGTCGTGTGGAACGCGAGGGTCGATTCGCGCTCCAGTAATGCGACGGTTCGGTGCTCAGCCAGTTCGTAGGCAATCGATGCGCCCGACATCCCACCGCCGACGACGATGGCGTCGACGGAAAGTTCGGCGTCGATGGATTGGCTCACGTATCCGAGGGTAGGTGGTGACGATCGCCGTATTGTCGAACTGAGTCGCTGAAGCACACAGAGTGGGAGGCCACATGGCGATCACGCTGCCCGACAACTGGGCTGAGGACTTGGGGGAGTTGGCCGACTTCTACCGAGACCTGCATCAGCATCCGGAATTGTCGTTCCAGGAACACCGCACGGCGGGAAAGATCCAGGAGATCATCGCGCCGCTCGGGTTGGAGGTGACGGCGGGTATCGGTGGTACCGGCGTTGTTGCGGTACTTCGCAACGGAACCGGCCCGGTGGTGTGGCTGCGAGCCGACTTCGACGGGCTCCCGGTGCAGGAGCAGACCGGCCTCCCTTATGCCAGCACCGAGCGCGCCACCAACCCCGATGGCAGGGATGTTCCGGTCATGCATGCGTGCGGGCACGATATGCACGTCACCGCGCTGGTGGGCGCCCTTCGGCTGCTCAACGAACTCCAGAAGCAATGGTCGGGAACGGTAGTCGCGGTCTTTCAGCCCGCCGAAGAAGTGGGCGGCGGCGCGAAGGCGATGATCGCTGACGGCATCCTCGATCGGTTCCCCAGGCCCGAGGTCGTTCTCGGTCAGCACGTCGGCCCGCTGCCGGCGGGGATGATCGCGTACAAGACGGGTACGGCGCTCGCGGCCTCGGATTCCCTCAAGATGCAGCTGTTCGGCCGGGGTGGGCATGGCTCGCAACCGGAATCGACAATCGATCCGGTGGTGATGGCCTCGAATGTGGTGCAGCGGCTGCAGACCATCGTGTCGCGCGAGCTGTCCCCGTTCGAGCCCGCGGTGGTCACCGTCGGATACCTGCACGCCGGGGCGAAGGACAACATCATTCCCGACGACGCCGAACTCGGCATCAACGTCCGTACCTTCACCGAGGATGTCCGCACAAAGACGTTGGCCTCCATCACGCGGATCGCGCAGGCCGAGTCGACGGCCTCGGGTGCCGACAAGGAACCGGCGGTGACCTCAATGCACACCTTCCCGGTCACCGTCGTCGACGATGCC
Organism: Mycobacterium sp. D16Q16; assembly: GCF_002013745.1. Classification (NCBI taxonomy): domain Bacteria; kingdom Bacillati; phylum Actinomycetota; class Actinomycetes; order Mycobacteriales; family Mycobacteriaceae; genus Mycobacterium; species Mycobacterium sp. D16Q16. The sequence continues at coordinate 228,697 of NZ_MAEY01000005.1, read as the reverse complement.
GCGATGCAGGCGATCGCCGCGGTGTTCCGTGAGTACTTCGGTGCCGATCGGGTGATCGAGTCTCCGAATCCACTGGCGGGCAGTGAGGATGTCGGATTCTTCGGGACTACCGCCGGTGTCCCCACCGCATTCTGGTTTTGGGGCGGGTACACGCAGCAGCGTTTTGAAGATGCCGCGACGGCCGGAAAACCGGTCCCGTCCAACCATTCCCCGGAGTTCGCGCCGGTCCTGGAACCCACGCTCAGCACCGGGATCGAGGCACTCACCGTGGCGGCGCTGTCACGGCTTACCGCTAGGACGTGATCAGGCCGAGCATCCGTGCTCGCTCCAGGATGATTCGGGCGCGGTTCAGTCGAGGCAGATCGCTACCGTCCTTGGGCTTTCCGCCGTGACTGTTGAACTGTTCGACGAAGTCTCGCGCCCATGACACGTCCTCATCGGAAGGGCTCAGCCCCTTGTTGATGGTGTCGGCATCCGCCGAGTGGAGTGCCAGCTTTCCCGTCATGCCCATCTGGCGAGTCAGCGCGACCCCCTCGGCCAACTGGTCCGGGTCACGAGTCGGCCCGTCGATTGGCCCTGGGATATGTGCGGCACGCGAAGCCACTACGAGCTGAGAGCGGCTGTACGCCAAGGCTAACGGGTCTTGCTCGATGCCGATATCGAGCGTGTAGTCGTTGACGCCAAAGGCGATGCGAAAGCAGGGGCGGGCGGCCGCGATGTCGTGTACGCGGGACATGCCGCGCGCGGTTTCGATCAGCGCGATCACCGGAGTGTCGCCACCCAGGCGGTTTGCGGTGTCCCACATGTGGTTTCCGCCCTCGGTCTTGGCGAGTACCACGCCTTTCAGGCCGCGGGCATCGGCGAGAGTCCGGCAGTCGGCCGACCAGAACTCGCTTGATGCATCGTTGACGCGTACCCAAGCCTGTCCGCCGGAGTTGAGGTATTCCATCACGCGTTCGCGTGCCGGCTGCTTCTCATTGGGTGCGACGGCGTCTTCCAGGTCCAGGATCACCTCGTCGGCATTGGTGGACGTGACGGCGGCGTTGAGGTCAGGCTCGCGCGAGGGGCTCACCAGAAGCCACGAGCGCGAGACCTTCGAGTTCACGGACACGGTGCCAGTATCTCGCAGAGCTACGCCGCTACCGCGGCGTTCTACGCAGCCAGTCCGATTCGCCGTCGACGGGCTGGTTGTCGATCACGACCATAGGCACCCCGGATTTGGGGAAGGCCCGCAGCAGCGGAAGGTTGTTCGCCGCGATGACGCGGGCGTCAAAGGGAACCGGCAGGCCGACCCTGATGAGGTCCTGCGCGACCTGGGGAGCGTCGACATGGTTGGCAAGCTCTGCCAGCTGGTCATTACTGAGGTCGGTGTCCCCTTCTTCCTCGGGCTGCTGATCTTTCGCGTAGAACCGCTGGATGAAGCGCCATGTCGTATCACTCGACCGTGACTGGTCGGCCACGACGAACGCCGCATAGATCGCGCGGCTGTCGTACGTTCCGCTGGCCGAGTACTTGTCGAGGAAGTCCACGAACCTGAGGTTGATGTGCAGCTTGCCTGATTCCAGGCGCCGCCCGATCTCGTCGCCCTGGCTTTGAACCATCTTTCCGCTGTAGGGGCACAACGGATCCAAGTACAGATCGATCTGCCCGGGAGCCGCCGGATCACCCAGCGAGAGGATGTCTCCGGCAGGTGAGGCATCGGCCGCGTGAGCCAGTCCGGGGTTGGGGCCCCAGACCAGAACCGCGATGAGTAGACCGATGATCGTCGCGAAGCGTTTCACAGCATGCATCGGTCCATCATCGCGTAAGCGGCTACACCTTCCGATTCTCGGACTTGATCAGCCAGGCCAGCTTCTCCAGCCCATCGATGAGCTGATGCAGGATGTCGGCGGTGGTCGGGTCTTCGTCGTCCACCGAATCGTGCACTGCGCGTAGCGTCTTCACCGCGGCGTAGATGCGGGTGGTGATCAGATCGACCACATCACCGGTGCTGCGTTCGTAGGGCGGGAATTCCGGCAGCGTCGTGCTGGCCGCCACCGTGTCCGAACGGCCATCGGGCAATGCGTCGAGTGCACGCATCCGCTCGGCGACGGTGTCGCTGGACTCGCGGGCGAAGTCGATGAGCTCGTCGAGCTGGAGGTGCAGGTCGCGGAAGTTACTTCCCACGACGTTCCAGTGCGCCTGCTTGCCCTGCAGGTGAAGCTCGATCAGGTCGACCAGGACTTGTTGCAGGTGGCCGGCCATTTCCGGTGATGCCTGGAAGTTTGTGACGTCGGATTCGGGGGTGCGGGCTGTCGTACTCATACTTAAGACAATCCCATCTAATCTGGATTTATTCCAGATTAGATGGGAAACCTCACACGTCGATGCGCGAGCCCATGATGACCGTGCGGTCCCTGGGCAGTCCGAAATACTCGGCAGCGTCTGCGGTGATATGCGATGTGGCGAGGAACAGCTGCTTACGCCACCGGGCCATCGTCGGTGCTGTGCCCCTCCCAAGTTCCAGTTTCGAGAGGAAGTACGTGGCCTCGTCGATCGGGATGGCTTGTCCCTCGGTCTGCGCGGGGTCGAGTAGCCCCAGTGCGTGGGGGACGTTTGGGGTCTCCATGTATCCGAATCGTGCCGTGACGTGAATGATCCCGTCTTCGGCGTATCCGAGATTGTCGATGCTCGTCCGGGCGGCGTCTTCCACACGGGGAACCGGCGATGTCTCGATCGACAGAATGACGACGTGCTCATGCAGCACATGGTTGTGTTCGACGTTGGCGCGCATCGCGAGTGGCGTGGTGTCCTTGCTCCGGTTGAGGAACACCGCGGTTCCGGGCACCCGCACCACGTGCGTGGCGCCCGCGTTGATGCGGTCGACGAATGCGCGCAGTGGGCCTTCGGCCTGTTCACGGGCGGGCGTCACGATGGTGCGGCCACGCTCCCATGTCGTCATCACCGTGAACGCGGTCAACGCGATCAAGAGCGGCAGCCAGGCCCCATGAACCAGCTTGGTCATGTTCGCCGCCAGGAACAGCAGGTCGATGGTCAGCAGCGCGCCCGCGCCGAGCAGCAGCAGCCAGAGCGGGGTATTCCAGCGGATGCGGGCGACATAGAAGAACAGCAGGGTCGTGATCGTGATGGTGCCGGTCACCGCCATGCCGAAGGCGTACGCCAGCGCGGCCGAGGATTGGAACGCGAACACCAGCGTCAGTACGGAGACCATCAGCACCCAATTGATCCACGGCACGTAAATCTGGCCGATCGTGGATTCCGAGGTGTGGGTAATCCGCAACCGCGGCAGGTAACCGAGCTGAACTGCTTGCGATGCCACCGAGTACGCACCGGTGATCACCGACTGCGAGGCGATCACCGTCGCCGCGGTGGCGAGCAGCACGATCGGCAAGCGGGCCCACTCGGGCGTCAACAAGAAGAACGGTGCGCTGATGGCGGATTGATCGCCCAGGATCAGGGCGCCCTGACCGAAGTAGCTCAAGGTCAGTGCGGGCAGCGCCAGGCCGAGCCACCCATAGGTGATGGCCTTGCGTCCGAAGTGCCCCATATCGGCGTACAGCGCCTCGGCACCCGTCACCGAGAGCACCACGGCCGCGAGTGCGAAGAAGGCGATGTGAAAATGCCCGACCATGAAACCGATTGCGTAGGTGGGTGAGAGTGCCCTGAGGATCTCCGGATGCGCGGCGATGCCGGTGATTCCGCAGGTGCCGATCGCCAGGAACCAGAGGATCATCACCGGCCCGAAGAACCGCCCGATGAGGGCGGTGCCATGGCGTTGCACGGCGAACAAGGCGACGATGATCACCGCGGTGATGGGGACGATCCACGCTTCCAGATCGGGCTGAATGACCTTCACGCCCTCGACTGCCGAGAGCACGGAGATAGCAGGGGTGATCATGCTGTCGCCGAAAAACAGGGCGGCGCCAAAGAGCCCGACGCCGGCCAGCACCAGGGCCCCGCGGCGCCCTTGTTTGCCGCCCCAGCGTGTTAGCAGCGTGATGAGCGCCATGATGCCGCCCTCGCCGTCATTGTCCGCGCGCATCACCAGCGTGACGTAGGTGAACGTCACGATCGCCATCACCGACCAGAAGATCAACGACACGATGCCGTACACGTTGTTCGTGCTTACCGGCACGGGGTGTGGGTCAGCCGGATTGAAGACCGTCTGAATGGTGTAGATCGGGCTCGTGCCGATATCGCCGAACACCACCCCGAGCGCGCCGACGACGACCGCAAGGCGCACGGTGTTCGACGCAGTGGCGGGGTTGTGTGATGACGCGGTCGCAGAGTCGTGCTGCACGGTGCGGTTCTCGTTTCTGCCTCGCCCACCGTGCCGTCCGGTGTGGCTGGTGATGTGGCAGCCAGATATTAGCTCGATCCAGGGCCGCTGGCCCTCCGATAGGCGGCGGACAATTCGGCGCGACTGCTCGCGTGCGAGGCGATGTCTATGCGGGTTACCAGACCGCCGTGGGTTTCCATCCGGATGATGGCGAAGGGATGGCCGCCCGGTGCGATAACCGCACCGGGCTTGCCGTCGATAAGAAGCGACGCCGCCACGGCGATGCGGTCGATGAAGGTGCGCGTCTCCTCGGCAACCGCCCGGGCGCCCCGCACGAGTGTCGCTGTGCCACTGGGGATGAGTGTGCGGTCAACGGTACGGACCACGTCGGGGGCCATCAAGGTGATCAGGAGCTCGATGTCGCCGCCGCGGGCCGCCGACAGGAAGGCATCGACGATCTCCAGCTGGTTCTCGACGTCGCTGACTCTCGCGGGGTCAGCGCCGTGGAGCCGCGATCGCGCCCTACTGGCGAGCTTCTTCGCGGAGACGACGGTTGTATCGAGTACTGCGGCGACGTCTTCGAACGGCACGGAGAACAGGTCGTGCAGGACGTAGGCCACACGCCGCTTGGGGGACAATTCGCCGAGCACCACGACAATCGCACGTGAAACCTGCTCACGCCGTAGGAAATCCTCGTCGGCGGCAAGGCTCGTACCGGGGATGTGGTCGGCAGTCAGTGAAATCTCGCCGCGGCGTTCGCGCGCCCGGAGCTGATCGAGGCAGAGCCGGGCGGTGACGGTGGTAAGCCACCCGCCGAGATTTCCCACCTGATTCAGGTCGGCGGACTGCGCCCGGATCCAGGCGGCCTGCACCGCGTCCTCCGCGTCGTGGTGTGAGCCCAGGATTCGGTGGGCCACGGACAGCAGCCGCGGCCGCGCTGCCGCGAAGTTTTCGATGAGATCCACGAGAGAAGTCACCTTTCCGTCATGTCGGTCGTCAAGAGGAGTGAGGTCAACGAAACCGACGAGATAGGAGACATATATGAGCGTACAGATGGTCCGATTCAGCACAGATCCCGAACGGGCGCACGAGGTGGAGGACGCGATCGCGGCGCTGTTCACAGCGGTGCGCGAGGCCGCCCCGGCGGGCATGACGTACACGGCGGGCAGGGTCGGCGACGGTCCCGACTTCGTGTTCCTACTACAGCTCGTCGACGGTCGGGATAACCCGCTCCTGGGTATCCCGGATGCGCTCGACTTCCGCGCCAAGCTCGCGGGATGGACCGCTGAACCTGTGGCACCGCGCCCCTTCACCGTGCTGGGAAGGTATGAGGGCTGATGGCAATACTCGAGGTTGGACTGTTGGTCACGACGGTTCTGTGCATCATCGCCAATGGACTCGAGGTGGCGGCCAAGGCGGTCAAGGCACAGTTCGTGGTGCAGAACTGCGGTGAGGTCGGATTGGCGCCGCGATGGATTCCGTATCTCGCGGTCGTCGAGGGCGCGGGGGTGGTCGGTCTGGTCATCGGTCTTGCCGGGGTGCGTCCGATCGGCCTTGCCGCGGCAATGGGGTTGGTGGCGTTCTTCATCGGCGCGGTGGCCGCGCACATCCGCAGCAATGTGCTGCACAACATCGCGTTTCCGGCCGTGTTCCTGGCGCTTGCGGCGGGATCCGTGGCCTACTTCGCGCTACCGACTGGTTAGGGTCACGAGGGGCTGGAGTTCACCGGTGCAGGCGGTGCGTACTGGCGATGATCGCGTCGCAGAGTGCCTGCTCGGGTTCGGACAGCACGCTGCGCCGCCGTAGCAGCACGAACTCCAGCTCGCCAAGGTCGGGCAGGCTGTCATCGCTGACTCGGGTAAGACCTTCAGGCAAAAGGGATTCCGCGTGTGCGATGACACCCATACCCGCGAGGGCTGCCGCCCGCAGGCCCAGTTGACTGTCGCTGACGCATGCGATGCGCCAGGTCCGGCCTTCTCGCTCGAGTGCTCGCAACGCGGCGTGCCGAGTCAGGCTGGGCGGGGGATAGGTGACGACGGGTACCGGGTCACGCACGTCCTGGGTGTTGGGCCGCCCTGCCCACACCAGCCTGTCGCGCCACAGCAACTCGCCGTGCTTCTCTCCCGGCAGGCGCTTGGCCACCATCAGGTCCAGCTCGCCCGCGGTCATGCGCGTCTTGAGGTATTCACTCAGTCCGACGACGAGTTCCAGGTCCACCCCCGGATGCGAGTCCTGGAACTCGACAAGCACATCGGGCAGCTCGCGGGCCACTAGGTCGTCGGAGGCGCCGAGCCGGATGAGTCCGGTCAGTTCCGAACTCGCGAAGTAGCGGTCGGCCTGGGTGTGGGCGTCGAGGATCGAGCGCGCGAATCCGACCATCGCGGCGCCGTCTGCGGTCAATGCCAGATTGCGGGTATCGCGGCGGAACAGCTCTCGGCCGGTGGACTGTTCCAGCCGCGCGATATGTCCACTCACCGTGGATTGGCGTAGCCCGAGAATGCGGCCCGCCGAGGTGAACCCGCCCGCACGTTCAACCGTCAGAAAAGTGCGAAGCAGCTCGGGATCCAGCATCGCCATCACGATACTCGTTCAGAGATATCACTTCTATCAACTTTCGCAATCAGTGCCTGTACTCGTACGGTGGCCTGTGTGACTTGGCTGGCCAAACTTCGCATTGACGGCTTCTTGCTGGGGCTGTTCGCTGCCATGGGCATTGGGCTGCTACTCCCGGCCCGCGGCGGTGCGGCCGATGTTCTCGAGTGGGCGACCAAGATCGCCATCGGGGTGCTGTTCTTCCTCTACGGGACTCGACTGGAACCGCGCGAGGCACTCGAGGGTCTGAAGCACTGGAAACTGCACACCACGGTGCTGGCCGCGACCTATGTGCTGTTCCCGTTACTAGGGCTGGCGATGCGGCTGCTGGTGCCGTCGGTGCTGACCAGCGACCTTTACACGGGCGTGCTGTACCTGTGCCTGCTGCCATCGACGGTGCAGTCTTCGATAGCCTTCACGTCCATCGCACGCGGCAACGTCGGTGCTGCGGTGGTGAGCGCCTCGCTGTCGAATATGTTGGGCGTCTTCATGACTCCCGTCCTGGTGATGCTGCTCATGCAGACCACCGGGGAGGCGACTGTCTCGCCCACCGCGATCCTGGAGATCGTGGTGCAGCTGCTGCTGCCCTTTGTCGCCGGCCAGTTGTTGCGGCCCAAGCTGTATCGGATTCTGTCCCACGCCACGCTCACCAAAGTTGTTGACCGTGGCTCGGTCTACTTAGTGGTCTATGCGGCGTTCAGCGCCGGGATGGTCGAGCACGTCTGGCAGGGTCTGCAGATCTCTCGGCTGTTGGCAGTCGTCGCTGTCAGCATCGTGCTGCTGGCGGTGGTGCTGGGTGTCACGGCAGGGGCGGCACGGTTGTTGAGGTTTGACCGGGCAGACCGAATCGTCGTTATCTTCTGTGGATCCAAGAAGAGTTTGGCGACCGGATTGCCGATGGCCACTGTGCTGTTCGCGGGACACCCTGTGGGCCTGATTGTGCTACCGCTGATGATCTTCCACCAGATCCAATTGATCACCTGCGCGGCACTGGCCGGGCGGTGGGGGCGGTCCGAGAGTTCCGATGCGGCGGCCGTGGAGGGTGAGACCGTCTCTGCTGCCTGATCTTTGCGTATCGGCAGGCACGCTATCGCCTCGGTCCGGTATTGGATAGCCTGTGATGGCTAGCGCGAGGAGGGCGGTGGAATGCCAGAAGGCGACACGGTTTTCCGAACGGCGCGGCGCCTGGCCGATGCACTGACCGGCCGGGTGCTCACTGGCTGCGATATCCGTGTTCCACGCTTCGCAACCGTCGATTTGAGTGGGGAACGCGTTGACGGCGTGGTTGCACGCGGAAAACATCTCTTCATTCGCGTTGGTTGGGCCAGCATTCACTCGCACCTGAAAATGGATGGCAGCTGGCGGATCGTGCCCGTTCAGGGGTCCGTATCTACGTGGGACCATCGAATCAGAGCGGTACTGACGACAGACGACTCGGTGGCCCTCGGGATCAGCTTGGGGGTTGTGGATGTGGTCAAACGGGAACGAGAAAACGACATCGTGGGCCATCTAGGCCCGGATCTTCTTGGCGCAGATTGGGATTCGGCCGTCGCGTTGGAGCGATTGATAGCGCGAGCAGATGATGAGCTGGGTGCGACGCTTCTCGACCAGAGGGTCATGGCGGGCATTGGCAACGTGTATTGCAACGAACTGTGTTTTCTGGCCGGGTTGCTGCCCACAACGCCGGTGAGAGGCCTCGCTGATCCCGCGCGTCTCGTCGAGCGTGCCCATGCGATGTTGTCTGCGAACAAGGACAACCACCGCAGGACAACAACCGCTGACCCGCGGCCCGGCCGTGAGCTGTGGGTTTACGGTCGGCATGGAAAGCCGTGCCGCCGTTGCGGAACCCGGATCTCACGTGATCAGGCCCTGCCGCGCGTGGCGTATTGGTGCCCTAGTTGCCAGCAGTGACGGGCCACCGTGTACGCGGGCGTCCGCAGCGCCCAGCTGTCGGAGGGCTGGCTTAAAGTTCATCCAATGATGCTGCGGCGGTGGAGGCGTAAGGCGATTAAGGCAAGACGCCGCCTGTCGCGCGCATTGGTCGCGCTGATCATCGTGGTGTTGGCTGGTCCGGTCATTGCGCTGATTGTGTGGCCCGGCGTCCTGGTGTACCGGAACACGGGAGACCCAGCGCTCGCCGCGCTGGCGCAGGTGGCGTATCTGGCATCGCCCTATGCCGTGTATCTGATCTTGCGGGGTGCGGGATGGGCTCTGCGAGGGCTGGGCGATGCGATCACCCGGCGCCGATATGAGGCCAAGCTGCGCCGGTACACGACGCTGTCGGGGCTTTCCGAGATCGACGAGATGTCTGGCCTTGATTTCGAGACGTTCGTCGCGGCCCGCATGTATGGCGCCGGATGGCATATCGAGACCACCTCCGCGTCCAGCGATTACGGCGTTGACCTGATAGCCACGAATCGGCGCGATGTCGTCGCCGTCCAGTGCAAGCGTTATTCAAAGACCGTGGGTGTCAGGGCCGTTCAAGAGGTCGTCGCGGGTGCGCGGCACTACGACTGCACGCGCGCCATGGTGGTCAGCAACCAGGATTTCACCAGGCAGGCTCAGACGCTGGCCGCGACCAGCAAGTGTGAACTCATCGGCCGCGATCGCCTTCCGCGCTGGCTGAATCAGGGCGAGGTACCCGCCTTTTCGAACGCCGCACCGCCCAGATGACCACCAGCAGCGCCATACCGAAGAGCGGATAGCCCATAGCGATACGGGCGAAGGCCAGCCAGCCCACTGAGTCCTGGGCGTACAACCATTCCTGCACAACGAATCTGGACGCGAACACCGTCGCTAGCGCCAGAGTCGCCACCGCGAAGCCGAACCGCGACGGCCTATCGTCGCGCCAGTGCTGCCCAGTGCCGGTGACACCGTGCCAGATCACTCCCGCAAGTGGCCAGCCCACCAGCACCGAGGCCAGGAAGACCGCTGCGGCGATGAGATTGGTCCAAATGCCCATGAGAAAAAAGCCTTTGGCCGAACCGACCTGATAGGCGATGGCCGCTGAGATGGCAACCCCGAACAGCCCGGAGATCGCGGGCTGCAGCGGCTGGTTGCGTAACCACCGCCAAGCGGCAACCGCCGCTGCCGTCGCGATGGATATCCAGATCGCTCCGGCTAAACCAAAAGAACTGTTGCCCAAGGCAAACGTCAGACTGGGTAGACCGGCGTAGACGAGACCGGACAGACCACCTGCCTGTTCGAGCAGGGTGGGCTTGCGCTCGTCCAGCTCGGAAACCTCGGTCACCGTACCTGCCGTCCACCCAGATGCCGGGCCAGGAATCGTTCCGTCGCGCGGAACAGGTCGATCTGGTTCTCCGGGTTCAGGAACCCGTGCCCCTCATCGGCCTTGACCATGTACTCAACCTCGACACGACGAGCCCGCAGAGCTGCCACAATGTTGTCGGATTCGGCCTGGACCACGCGAACATCATTGGCGCCCTGTGCAACTAACAGCGGAGTGCGGATCTGATCCACCCGGCTGATGGGCGATCGGGCGAGCATATCGGCTTCCTGCTCCGGCACGGCGGGATCGCCGACGTACCGGTACCAGTTGTTGGTCAGGTTCGGCCGCACGAACGGCGGAAGGGTCCGCATGAAGTTCGCGAGATCCGAGATGCCCACGTAGTCGATGGCGGCTGCGAAGACATCGGGGGTGAAGGTGACCCCAACCAGTGCGGAGTACCCGCCGTACGAGCCGCCGAAGATCGCGACGCGGCCCGGATCCGCGTAGCCCTGCTTGACTGCCCAGTCGACGGCGTCGATCAGATCGTCGTGCATCCTGCCCGCGAACTCGCCGATAGCCGCCTTCGTGAATGCCTTGCCATAGCCGGTGGATCCGCGGAAGTTGACCTGCAGCACCGCGTATCCACGGTTAGCCAGGAACTGCACGGACGGATCGAATCCCCAGCTGTCACGGTGCCACGGACCACCGTGGACCACCAGCACCAGGGGAAGTCCCGCGGGTTCCACCCCAACGGGCAGGGTCAGGTAGGAGTGCAGATCCAAACCATCGCGCGAGGCGATCGTCACGGGCGTCATGGGCGCCAGGTCCGCCGGATCCAGGTGCGGGTACGGACGGAACAGCCGTCGGCTTTCGCCCTTTTCGTGGTCGTAGAAATAGGTGACTCCGGGCTCCCGGTCATGCGTAAAACTGGCCACCCAGCGTTGGCCGCTCTCGTCGGACGAAATTTCCGCGAGGTCTCCGTCCGAGAGTTCCTGGAGCCTTTCCAACACCGGAGCGAAATCCCGATCGAGGACCCGGATTTCTTGCCGCTCGCCGAGATACCGGACAGCCAGCAGCTCGCCGGTCCTTCGATGCCGGATCAGCGACGGCGCCAGGCCCAGGGCAGCGGAAAGGTCGAACGCCGGATGGCTGTCGACGACCGACTCCTCACCGGTGGCCAAGTCGAGCCGGACCAGGCGCGTGCGATCGGTGTCACGGCTGGAGCCCATCCACAACCCGGTACCGTCCGGCGTCATCTGGGTCGGGTGCATACCCACCGGGTAGTCCGCGCCGTTGTATACGACGAGAGGCTCCAGCGCCCCGGACTCGTAGCGGGAGAACTCGATATCTCCTGCAGGTGTCAGCGATTGCGTGAAGACCTCGTGATGAGGGCCGCAGAACCAGGCCATGACGTCGCCGGGGTTCTCGGCGAGCATGGTCAGCTCACCAGATGCGATATCGAGCTCGTAGAGGTCGATATGGTCGATTCGGCGGTGGTTCAGCTGGACGAACAACTTTCCGGGGCGGCCGGGTGGTTGCTCCAGGCCCAGCAGTCGCACGCCGGGAAACGGAGTCAGATCGGTGGCCGGTGCGTCGGCATCGTCCAAGTCGACCCGATACAGATGCCAGTTCTCGTCACCGCCGGAGTCCTGCACATATAGCAGCCAGCGCGGGTCGTCGACCCAGAGAAATCCCGTGACGCTTCGGGTTTCGTCGCGGGTGACGCACTGCGCGTCGGCGGGGCCGTTGCCATCGACGGCCTGCACCCATACGTTGAGACGATTCTTTCGCGGCGCCAGGTACGCGATCTTGGTTCCGTCTGGCGAGATCGACGCGGACGTGCGAACCGGCGGATCGAAGAACTCCTCGACGGTGATGAGCTTGGGCAGCGCCATTGTGTTCCTCTCGGTGTATCGAAGTAACACCAGGAGAAACTATGCCGCTACGGCACAGTCAACTGTCGTGTGGCTGACCTGCTGAACGGTGCCCGAATTGTCGCGATGAGGTGCTGGCGGTTGACGATCAAACCGGCGATCGCCAAGACGCCGTACACACCGCACAGGATGAGCCGGCCGTGGGTTGAGGTGATGGGGAACTGGATCACGAACAGTGCCAGCAGCGCCCACGCGGTACCGCGGTGGAACCGCAGGGCGAGGATCAGGGCCACGCCCATCATGGTTTGCGTTGCGGTGAGCAGGGTTTCTTCGACCTGACGGGCATCGAGTACCAGGGAGTACCCGCCGCCGCCCGCGAGATGGGCGATCGGCAGTGAACCGATCAGGAGGGTCCACTGGTTGACCTTTGACGAGATCAACGTCGCGATGGCCGCGGTTCCCTTGCCGCGGGCGGCGAAAATCGCGGCGATGATGAACTCGGGTGCTTCCGATGCCAGCGGTGCGAGCCACTGCACCAGGAGGAACTGGTCGATACCCAATTGTGTTCCGGCGCTTACCAGGCTGTTGGCGAAGGGCTCGGCGCATAACAGGATGATCGATGCGGCGAGTATGAACATCGTGACGACGGTGCTGCGTCGCATGTGCTTGGGCAGCATGCCAATGGCCGCGGCTGTGCCTACCAGATCCGGTTCCTCGGCTTCGCCGCGGCTGATCGTAAACAGATAGAACCCGAACCACGCCAGCAGCGCAACGCCCAGCACGAGGTGAATCTGCCCGCTCGCCGGAATGACAAACGCCACCACCCCGGCCACGAGCAGGAAGCCAAGCTCGATGCGGTTAGAGGGCGCCAATGACAGCAGGTTGGTGGAGCGTCCGGATGTCTTGCGGGCCACCGCGAGTGCGATGAGAACAACGACGGGCCAGCCCAGACCCATCAACAGCCTGTTTGAGCCGGTCATGTTTGCGGCGGCGTATTGGCTGTACTCGGGGACCTGGCCGGAGATGTAGGCGTAGTAGAGATCGACGGCATACTCGGGCAGCACCGCGATCAAGGCCAGCACCGCGATCGCCAGGCCACCGGAGACGTCAATCTGCGCGGCCTCTGCCGCCCACGCCAAGACAAAACTGGCGGCCACTACCGCGGCGCCATAGATGACGAGAGCCGCTACGGGATTGGGGTGCAACCCGCCGATCCGTGTGACGAGTGCCGGGGCCATGAACAGCGCCGTGATGAACACCGACCGAAGGAGCTGGCGACGCAACCCGCCGAGCACTGCGGGCGTACTAGCGGTGGTCTGCACGGGATCCTCTCTCGGGTCGGGCAGGGACATGGCTGAGCCCTGCTGATCGGGTCGCAGACACAAGTTAGCACCGTCAGGCACGCTCAGCAACAGATTGATATCCCTGCGTGACGCTAGTGAAACTCGAAAATTACCAGCTAGTAGGCCCCGTGATGAAGTTTTCGGTAACCCTAATGTCAATGTGTGGCAAACCAGATGGCGCGCGGTGTCGGGTCGTTGCTGATGAGGGGAGGGTTTCGCGTGTTGACCATGCCGTAGCGGCATAGTGTCGAGTGGCGGTTATGTCCGTGGATGCAGAAGGAGTGACGGTGGGCTGGAGCACACGGGAGCTTGCCGAGCTCGCCGGCACTAGCCTGCGTTCAGTACGCCACTACCACGACATCGGCTTGCTCACTGAGCCCGAACGCCGCTCCAACGGCTATAAGAGTTATGGCGTCGCGCATCTGGTCCGGGTCCTGCAGATCAAGCGCCTCACGGGGCTGGGGCTTTCCCTGAAGCAGATCGCCGAGATGGATGAAGCCAACGAGGACCCGCGCGAGGCACTGCGCGCGCTCGATGCGGAGCTGGTTGGCACTATCGAGCGCCTGCAGCGGGTGCGCGACGAGCTCGGACAGATATTGGCCAGCGAGGTGGCGGCGGATATGCCGCCCGAATTCGGCTCCGCAGCAGTCAATATGGAACTCTCCGATACCGACCGGTCACTCGCGTTCGTCATGTCCAGGGTGCTCGGTCCGGTGGGGCTGCAGGCGTTCATCGGGATGTTCCTGGATCAGCAAGACCGAGACCTCGATCACGAGCTGGAAAATCTGGCGGCCGACGCTGACGAGCAGACGCGTGTCGATCTCGCCGCGCGGATGGCCCTCCACACCCGGAAGTTGTACGCGGATCATCCGGGAATGCTCAACTCGACCGCGGACGCTCCACGCGGTCAACAGTTCGCCGAGCGCACTGTGGCTCAGGCGCTGTTGGATCTGTTCAATCCGGCGCAGCTCGACGTGCTGATTCGTGTGGGTGCCGCGATCAGATCAGCGCCGGATTAAGCGGTTCGGCCCCAAAATCAGCGGCTGGGTTGTGGGATATCGCATTGGCTGACCGTTGGATTGAGTCCCGCGTAGTTGAGGGGGCCGGCGAGCACGGTCAACGCGATTGTGCCCGCGCTGGCACAAGTTTGCGGGCTGTCGGTGAAGTATCCGCGTTGTGCGACGGCGATCGCCCCCACGATCAGCCACACCGTCAACAGTATTCCGGCGTAGCGCATGGCGTTCTCCCTGTTCTTTCAGCCAGCAAGTCAGTAGTAGTGGCGGCGGCCACCGACGGCGTGTCCCATGCGGCCCGCGACCATCAGGATCAGGCCGATGACGATGAGTACGACCCCGCCTGTCCATAGCCACCCGATGTTGAGGATGAAACCGGCGGCCAACAGGATGGCTCCGAGGATGATCATGTGGTCCCCACCTCGTTCAGTGCTGGGTTCTCAGGCTGATGATTTGTTTACGATGTCAACCATACGCCGCTAGCACCTTTCGCGGGGGATATTGAAGAATCGCTCGCCGTGCGCTTCGCGGGTCTAGAACTTCTGTTAATCCTGTTGTTCGACAACGGAATTAGTGATGCCGTTATGGCAACTGCTTGAGTGCGGCATGTGCGGCGTGCACACCGCACATGCCGTGCGCGCCAGGGCCTGGCGGTGTTGCCGCGGAACAGATGAACAGCCCCGGGGTGCCGAGGCTGTAGGGGTTCAGTCCGACTCGGGGCCCGAACACCAGCTGTCGGATGTCCTTGGCGCCCGTCATGATGTCCCCGCCCACGTAGTTGGCGTTATACACCGACATCTCCGTCGTCGAGCGCACCGCAGTGCCGACAATGCGCTCGCGGAAACCGGGTGCGAACCGTTCTATCTGGCGGATGATCGCCTCGGTGGCGTCTCCGCCGTAACCGGAAGGCACGTGCGCGTACGTCCAAAGCGGGTGGATAGCACCGGCCGAGCGCTGCGGATCGGCAAGATACTGCTGACCGACAAGGACGAAGGGGTGCTCCGGCATGACGCCCGCATGGATCTGCCGCTCGGTGGAGGCGACCTCGGCGTAGGTGCCGCCGAGGTGGACGGTGCCTGCGCGGTGGGCAGCGGGTGTGGTCCACGGAACCTCGCCGTCGACGGCGAAGTCGACCTTGAAGGCGCCAGGCCCGTGCCGGAACCTGGTGAACGCACGGGTGACACTTGCGGGCAGTCGATCACCGAGAATCTTTGCGACAGAGCCTGGTTCAAGATCGAATAGCGTCAGATCGGCGTCCGGAAGCTGCGCGGCGTCGTCGATGCGAACCCCTGTGCACACCCGGCCACCCAGCTCGGTCAGGGTTGCGGTCATGGCCCGGACGAGAGAACCGGTGCCGCCGGAGACAACTGGCCAGCCGTATCGGTGTCCGGCGGTCATGATTCCGAGGCCGACCGCGGCTGTCATCGGATAGTGCAATGGCCGGAAGGCATGTGCGGCGACCCCGCCGTACAGGGCGCGCGCCGACTCGGTGCGGAGCAGACGCGCGATGATGGAAGCGGGCAGCGCCGCCGGCAGTCCGAATCGCGCCATCTGCACCGGGTGGTGGGGCACACGCAACAGCGGCGCCGTGATGTCCTCCACGAGGGTCTCGAAATGCCGCGAGGGATAACCGAACAGCGCACGCCAACGGTTGCCATCACGCCCCATCAATGTGGCCGTGTCATCCACCGACCGGTACAGGACGCCCGCGGAGCCGTCGTCGAGCGGATGCACGCAGTCGATCTCGGGCAAAAGCCAGCGCACACCGTGACGAGCCAGATCCAGACTGGTCAAGAAGGAAGAACCGATGGCCATCGGGTGGGTGGCCGCGCAGTGGTCATGGATGAGTCCTGGCTCGAGCATCTCCGAGGAACGGCAACCGCCCCCGGGTGCATCAGTGGCCTCCAACACAGTGACAGAGATCCCTGCACGGGCGAGGGTAATTGCTGCGGCAAGTCCATTGGGGCCGCTGCCGACGACCGTCGCGACGCTCATCGGATCGTCGCGCCACGGGCGCGTACGCCACGAAATACACAGGTAATCAATGAATTACAGTCGACCTGCACCGTGACATCCACCTCCGTCGGCTCCCTCACCAGAGTCTACAAACTCGGCCACCGCATGCTTGGCTGGCCGTCTCAGGCATCGGTAAGGGCAGTTGACGAAACTGTAAACGTAGTGCAAATTTTGTCCCTGTGGCGGTACTCAGTGAGCGGGCAGGAATCGGTGACCTTGTGGAACAGCTGCATGGTCGACATCCAAACCTGAGTCGCGACATCGTGGAGGCGGTGGTGCGTGCCGAACACTCCCGCTTCGACGACAGCCCACTGCGTGACTATGTTCCGCTGTTGGTCGAGCGGCGCGCGCGCGAGGAACTGGCCCTGCTCAGCGTGTAGCCCATCTATCGGTCGGGTGTCATTTCGGCTCCGTGGATTGCCGCGCGTATCGCATGCTCAACGGCGCTGTTCGCGATGAAGAGCATCTCGTCCCCAGCCTCCAAGACGTCCTCGGGCTTGGGCAGCACGACGGTTCCGTTCCGGATCACAGTGACCAATGCGGTGTTGGGCGGCAGCTCCAGGTCGGCCACGCGCTGTCCCACTAAGGGATTGTCCTCGGGCAGAGTCAGTTTCGTCAGGCCCGCGCTTCCTTCACGCAGCCCCATGAGACGTACCAGGTGACCGATGTCGATCGCACCCTCGATACCCGCCACCATGGCGCCGGGTGTGGAGACCGCAACGTCGACGCCCCAGGCCTGACCGAACAGTCCCTGGTTGCGAATGTCGTTGATGCGGGCGACGACCCTGGGCACGCCGAACTCGGTCTTGGCCAGCAGTCCCACGACGAGATTGGCCTTGTCGTCACCGGTGGCGGCGACCACGACATCACATGTCTCGATCCCCGCATCTTCCAAGGTGTCGAGCTCGCATGCGTCGGCGTTGAGCCAGTCCGCCCCGGGCACGGCCTGTGGTTCGAAGTTACTGCGCTCGCGTTCGATCAACAGGATTTTGTGGCCGTAGTCGAGCAGCTCGCGCGCCACGGAACGACCGACCTTGCCCGCGCCCGCGATCGCGACTCGCATCTTCCGTTCCGCCACCCCGCTATCGTGCCCTATTAATCGGAGTCGATCGACGGGAACGAAGTGAGCCTGCACCAGCTGTACCTGGCTTTGCTCATTGGCGGGCTCGTGCTGCTCGCGAGCATTGTCGGCACCCGGGTGGCCACGCGCATCGGATTTCCCAGCCTTCTGTTCTTCCTCTTGGTAGGTGTCGTGCTCGGAGAGGACGGGCTTGGCCTCGAGTTCGATAACGTCGAGCTGGCTCGGAACGTGTGTACCGCGGCGCTTGCGGTGATCCTTGTCGAGGGCGGTTTGACCACGCGGTTCTCCGATATCCGCAAGGTGCTCGCACCCGCTGGCGCGATGGCCACCGCCGGTGTTGTCATCAGCACGGTCGTGACCGCGGTGGGTGCGCATGTGCTGTTGCGTATGGATTGGCAGCTGGCCTTGTTGTTGGGCGCCATCGTGTCCTCCACCGATGCCGCGGCGGTGTTCTCGGTTCTGCGAGTGCTGCCCCTGCCGCGCCGGGTCGCCGGACTGCTGGAGGCGGAGTCGGGGTTCAATGACGCCCCCGCCGTGATTCTCGTCCTGATGTTCAGCGTCGTGCCTTTCGTGTTCGAGCCGAAAAGCGCCGTGATTCAGATCGTCTACGAGCTGCTGGCGGGTTCGGCGATCGGTCTGTTGTCCGGTTTCCTGGGGGCCATGGCGCTGCGCCGGGTTGCCCTGCCCGCGTCGGGCCTGTATCCGATTGCGACATTCGGTATCGGGTTGGTTGCTTTCGCGGCCTCCGGCAGCGTGCACGCCAGCGGTTTCATCGCCGCCTATCTTGCCGCGGTGGTGCTGGCCAATTCCGGTCTGCCGCATCGGTCTGCCACCCGATCGTTCGCCGAGGGTCTCGGCTGGCTGGCGCAGATAGGCCTTTTCGTCTTGCTCGGCTTGTTGGTCAATCCCAGCGAGCTGATGGATGACTTGGTTCCCGCGATCGTTATCGGGCTCGTGCTCTTGCTGGTGGCCCGGCCGCTGTCGGTGGTGGGATCACTTGCCGGATTCGGTATCCCGTGGCGCGAGCAGGCTTTTCTGTCCTGGGCCGGACTGCGTGGTGCGGTCCCCGTCGTACTCGCCACTTTCCCGATCGTGGAGGGCGTGCCCGACAGTTACCGCTTGCTCAATATCGTCTTCGTTTTGGTGGTGGTCTTCACCCTTATCCAGGGACCGAGCCTGCGGCCCGTCGCGCACCTTCTGGGATTGATCACGCGCGAGACGACCCGTGAGATTCAGGTCGAGGCAGCACCTTTGGATGTGCTGGATGCGGAGCTGCTGACTATGAAGGTGCAACCGGGATCCCGGCTGCGCAACGTCACCATCCTCGAACTACGACTGCCCGACCC
The DNA here is from genome assembly GCF_002013745.1 of Mycobacterium sp. D16Q16. NCBI lineage: Bacteria > Bacillati > Actinomycetota > Actinomycetes > Mycobacteriales > Mycobacteriaceae > Mycobacterium > Mycobacterium sp. D16Q16. The sequence continues at coordinate 209,924 of NZ_MAEY01000005.1, read as the reverse complement.
GGCAGTCGTCACCCTGATCATCAGGCAGGGCAATACCTTCGTCCCGCTGCCCGACACCCGGATCGAGTCGGACGACGAACTGATGATCGTCACCACCAGTAAGACCCGGGCATTGACCGAGTCGCGCCTGCGCGCGGTCAGTAGGCGCGGCAAGCTCGCCTACTGGTTCGACGAGTACGGGGATGTCGGCTGATCCGCGGGATACTGTCAAGGGGCCGTCAGGAATTGGGGTTGCGTTGACGCGCAGCACCACTCGGGCATACAGTACCGATCGTTAGCACCTCGCTAGGCGAGGCTCCTGCACGAACACAGGCCACTGATCCGACGACGTCGAGAGACGCCCAGGGTTAGGACAGATCTCCCCGGCCTAAGGGGTGATCCGAAGTGGCTTCCCGTTGGGATCACGTCGTGCAGTGCCGAAGCTCTGACGAGAGAGGTGGTCCGCCCGTTCGATGGCGGGTGGTTACTCCTCTTGTCTGAGTGCGCTTGACGTGCGCTGACACCAAACAGTTGCGGCACAGCCGCCCTGGCAGCGAGGAGGTGAGGGACGACATGCAGTCCGGCGATAGTCCGTATCCCAGTCCGGATCGAAAACCCGGCTTAGGCCGGCACATACACGCGTTCCCAGCCTTCCGCTGCGACCCCGTTTACGCCTGACCCGTTGCGAAAACTATTGCATCGGGCCTGATTTGGCGTGCGCGGAAACTTCCGCGGTGGACCGAACCCTGAGAAAGGGCGGCATCTGCAATGGCATTCTTCAATGGCGTTCCCCGCCGATACGACAGTGACGGGCATGCTCCGGCAGGCGCCGTCATGGATAGCGCCCATGTCGGCGACATCGTCGGTGCCCTGGGCACCATCGGACAACACGAGAGCACCGAGGGTCGTAGCAAGCGGCAGCGATTCCGGATGTTGTTGGCCGTCTTGGGTCCTGGCCTGATCGTGATGGTCGGGGACAACGACGCGGGAGGAGTGGCCACTTACGCGCAAGCGGGTCAGAACTACGGTATGGCGCTGATGTGGACGCTGGCTCTGCTGATTCCCGTGCTCTACGTCAATCAGGAGATGGTGGTTCGGCTCGGTGCGGTTGCCGGGGTGGGGCATGCGCGGCTGATCTTCACTCGATTCGGACGGTTCTGGGGCGCCTTCAGCGTCGGCGACCTGTTCGTGGTGAATGCGCTGACGATCGTCACCGAGTTTATTGGTGTGGCAATGGCGTTGAGCTACTTCGGACTTCCCCGGTGGATTTCGGTGCCCCTGGCTGCGGTGCTGTTGTTCGCAGTGGTCGCCGGAGGTTCGTTCCGGCGTTGGGAGCGGTTCCTCTTCGCGCTCATCGCGCTCAACGTGGTGATGATTCCCATGGCGATCCTGGTGCATCCATCCCTCGCCTCGACAGCATCGGGATTGGTGCCGTCCTCCCCCGGTGGTCTGAATGCCGAATTGTTGATGCTGATCGTTGCGATCGTGGGTACCACGGTGGCGCCCTGGCAGCTGTTCTTTCAGCAGTCCAACATCGTGGACAAGCGTCTGACACCCCGATGGATCCGTTACGAGCGAATCGATCTCGCCATTGGGATCGTCGTGGTGATGGTGGGTGCGATCTGCATCATGGGGGCCGCCGCATTTGGCCTGGCGGGCACCGACGCCGTGGGAAACTTCACCGATGCCGGTGCCGTCGCGAGGCTGCTCCACGAGCACGTGAGTCCAACGGTTGGTGCACTGTTCGCCATCCTGTTGTTGGATGCGTCGCTCATTGGCGCCAATGCGGTGGGGCTGGCGACTACCTACGCGCTGGGTGACACCTTCGGTAAGCGTCACTCGCTGCACTGGAAGCTGACCGAGGCGCCCGCCTTTTACCTGGGCTACGGCGTGCTGCTCGCTGGTGCCGCGGCGGTGTCGTTCAGCCCGGACCCGGTGCTGGGCGTCCTGACTCAGGGTGTGCAGGCGCTGGCCGGTGTGCTGCTGCCCTCGGCGACGGTGTTCCTGGTGCTGCTGTGCAATGACAAGGCAGTCCTGGGACCATGGATTAACACCGCTCTGCAGAATCTGATTGCCGGAGTGATTGTTTGGTCGCTCGTGCTGTTGTCGTTGTCGTTGACCGCGGCAACCTTCTTCCCCGATCTCAGCACCCAACAGCTCAAGACTTTCTTTGTCGCCGGAGCGATTGTCGGTGTGCTCGGCGGGCTGGTGATCTACGCGATGAAGGAGCGGGCCGATCGTGCCGCCGCGCGCGTGACCGCGGCGGATCTCGGCGGGCTGGATCCCGAGCAAGTGCAGGATCTGGAATCCTCGCCGCGGGATCGTGCACTGCGGCGGCAGATCATGCGGCAAGAACGTGAAACCTGGCGCACGCCAGCGCTTGACAGCCTGGAACGGCCGGCGTGGTCGCCGCTGCGCACCGCGGGAATGATCGCCCTCCGCGGCTACCTGGCGGTGGCGGTGGTGCTGGTTGGCGTCAAGGTCGCACAGACCATCGTCGGGTAGCGATATGAAGTGGCTTGAGTGGGCGCGTTGCCGTGGCATGCCGACCGATCTGTTCTTCTCACCGGATCACGAGCGGGGGAGGGCTCGGACCCTGCGGGAGGCCCGCGCCAAACAGATCTGTCAGCGCTGCCCGGTACGGGAGCCGTGCGGTAGGTATGCCGTCGCGGCGGGCGAATCGTTCGGGGTGTGGGGGGCGACCACACCGCGGGAAAGGCGTGACCGGAGCGGGGTGCCACCGCGGAAGCGGGCACTAGACGTAGTTAGGACAAGCGAATAATATAGTTTGGTGAGCCGAAACCAGCCAATGAGCCGAGATGGCCTGAATGCGTCGTGGTTCGAGACGGTGGCGATAGCGCAAGCGATCGCCTCGGGTGACAAGGTTTCCGCGGCGCACATCCTGCGGACCAGCCGTCGCCGGCTCATGGTTTCCGAGGGTCTGTTGCACCTGCTCTCGGTGCTGATGCGTGCGGCTCCGGCCGGTGCTACGAGTCGATTGCTCGATACCGCCCGGGCCTGCGTGCCGCCGCCCCCGATACCGAATCTCGTTCCAGTACAACTATTCCAGGAGGTTGCGTACACAATGCCCACGCTCACCGATGAGATGAAGCGGATGCTCGGTTCCCAACTGGCGATCCTGGCGACGGTGACCGACGGCACCACCCCCAACATCGGGCCCAAGCGCTCGCTGCGGGTGCGCGATGAACGGTCTCTGATCTTCAATGAGAACACCGGGGGTCAGACACTGGCCAATATCCAGGCCGGATCAAAGGTTTCCGTCGCGGTGATTGACCGCGAGGCGCTGGACGGGTACCGGTTCGTCGGTTCGGCCCACGTCCACGATTCGGGGCCGGCATTCGATGACGCCGTTGCCTTCGCGGAGGAACGAGGCCTGAAATATCCGCGCTGCGCCGTCGTCATCGCGATCGAGGGCATCTACACACTCAAGCCGGGCGTCACTGCGGGCAAGCCCGTGTAGACAGGGAGCATGACGAAGCCCGTCCCGGCGTCTGACGAGGTTGTTCTGTACTGGCGACCGGGCTGTCCGTTCTGTATCAAGCTTCGGGCGCAGCTGCGCTTCAGCCGGCTGCGCTACACCGAGGTCAATATCTGGGAATCTCCCGAGGCGGCCGCTTATGTGCGTTCGGTCGCCGATGGCAACGAAACGGTGCCCACCGTCAGCGTCGCGGGTCATCCGTTGGTGAATCCCTCGAGACGGGAGCTGTTGGCTGCCGCCCGAGAACACACCCCGCAGGCGCTGCGATAGTGACGCTCCTCACCTGCCGATGACCCCTGGGCCCGGCAGGCCCGGTCGGACCAGCGTGAATGCCCACTCCGCGGGAGCCGGTGTGTGCGGGCTCACAGGGAATAGTTAGCTTAGGTATGTACTTTTACGAGGTGGGCAATGTTGCCCTCCCACTTATTACTAACGCCGATCTCCGAGGTATCAAGGCATGACTGAAACGATCTCGACACCTGCCGCCACGACGACGCCTGATCTCGCGGAGCAGCAGGAACTTGAACAACGCGTCGCGCGGGTCGTGTCCAACGACCCGCAGCTGCAGGGACTCTTCCCTGACGATGCAGTGACCGATGCGGTCAATGAGCCCGGTCTGCCGCTGGTCGAGGTGATCCGGCGACTCCTGGAGGGCTACGGAGATCGTCCGGCGCTCGGGCACCGCGCCGTCGAGCTGGTGACCGACGACAACGGCGTGACTAACCTCGCGCTGAAGCCCGAGTACGTCACCACGTCCTATCGCGAGCTGTGGAACCGGGCCGAGGCCATCGCCGCCGCCTGGTACGAGCAGGGAATCCGTGATGGCGACTTTGTCGCTCAGCTGGGCTTTACCAGCACGGACTTCGCCTCGCTGGATGTCGCGGGGCTTCGCCTCGGAACGGTGTCGGTGCCCTTACAGACCGGTGCGTCGGTGCAACAGCGGAACGCGATCCTTGAGGAAACCCAGCCCACCGTCTTCGCCGCCAGCATCGAGTACCTCGACGCCGCGGTGGAGTCGCTCCTGGCGGCGCCGTCTGTGCGTCTGTTGTCGGTCTTCGATTACCACCCAGAGCTGGACGGCCACCGTGAGGCGCTGCGCGCTGTGCGCGCCCGACTCGAGGAGGCCGGTCGGCCGATCACCGTCGATCCGCTCGGCGACGCGATCGCGCGCGGGCGTGAGCTGCCTGCGGCACCACAGCCCAGCGAGGACCCCGACGCACTGCGTCTGCTCATCTACACCTCCGGCAGCACCGGCACCCCCAAGGGCGCGATGTACCCGCAATGGCTGGTGGCCAACCTGTGGCAGAAGAAATGGCTCAGCAGTACGGTCATTCCGGGCGTGGGCGTCAACTTCATGCCGATGAGCCACCTGGCGGGCCGCCTCACGCTGATGGGCACACTCTCCGGGGGCGGCACGGCGTACTACATCGCTTCCAGTGACTTGTCGACATTCTTCGAGGACATCGCGCTGATCCGTCCTACCGAGGTGCTGTTCGTGCCGCGCGTGGTGGAGATGGTCTTCCAGCGGTACCAAGCCGAGCTGGATCGCTCGCTTGCCCCCGGCGAAAGTAATGCGGACATCGCCGAGCAGATCAAGGTGCGCATTCGCGAGGAGGATTTCGGTGGGCGCGTGCTCAGTGCCGGATCCGGTTCTGCGCCATTGTCTCCCGAGATGAACGACTTCATGGAATCGCTGCTACAGGTAGCGATGCTCGACGGTTACGGTTCCACCGAGGCTGGGGCAGTATGGCGCGACGGTATCTTGCAGCGTCCCCCCGTCACCGAATACAAGCTGGTGGATGTTCCCGAACTCGGTTATTTCACAACGGATTCCCCACATCCCAGGGGCGAGCTGCGCATCAAGTCGGAGACCATGTTCCCCGGCTACTACAAGCGCCCCGAAACCACCGCCGACGTCTTCGACGAGGACGGCTATTACTTGACCGGCGACGTGGTCGCCGAGTTGGGCCCGGACCACCTCAAGTATCTCGACCGCGTCAAGAACGTGCTCAAGCTCGCTCAGGGCGAGTTCGTCGCGGTGTCTAAACTGGAGGCCGCGTACACCGGCAGCCCGCTGGTTCGGCAGATCTTCGTGTACGGCAACAGTGAGCGGTCTTTCCTGTTGGCAGTCGTGGTCCCCACACCAGAAGCCCTTGAACGGTATGCGGATTCGCCGGACGCGCTTAAACCATTGATCCAGGATTCGCTGCAGCAGGTCGCCAAGGGCGCAGAACTGCAGTCCTACGAAATCCCCCGGGACTTCATCGTCGAGACGGTGCCGTTCACCGTCGAATCCGGGCTGCTGTCGGATGCACGCAAACTGCTGCGTCCGAAGCTGAAGGAGCACTACGGCGAACGGCTGGAGGCGCTGTATACCGAACTGGCCGAAAGCCAGAACGAGCGGTTGCGTGAGCTGGCGCGGGAGGCGGCCAGTCGTCCCGTACTGGACACGGTGACCGATGCCGCGGCGGCACTGCTGGGGGCATCGTCCTCCGACCTGGCTCCCGATGTGCGGTTTATCGACCTCGGCGGCGACTCGCTCTCGGCGTTGTCGTACTCCGAGCTGCTGCGCGACATCTTCGAGGTGGACGTTCCGGTTGGTGTGATCAACAGCGTCGCCAACGATCTCGCCGCGATCGCCCGGCATATTGAGGCACAGCGGACTGGCGCCGCGACGCAGCCGACGTTCGCATCGGTCCATGGCCGGGGCGCGACGGTGATCAATGCCGCCGAGCTCACTCTCGACAAGTTCATCGACGAGTCGTTACTGAAGGCGGCCAAGGATATTCAGCCACCCACCACCGAGGTCAAGACCGTGTTGGTAACCGGTGGTAACGGGTGGCTCGGACGCTGGCTGGTGCTGGATTGGCTCGAACGACTGGTGCCCCACGGCGGAAAGGTGTACGCACTTATCCGCGGCTCCGATGCTGCGGCCGCCCGTGCACGGCTGGACGCCGTCTACGAATCGGGAGACCCCAAGCTGTCGGCCCACTACCGGCAGCTCGCGGAGCAGGGTCTCGAAGTGATCGCCGGCGATTTCGGGGACCAGGATCTGGGCCTGTCCCAAGATGTTTGGCAGAAGCTGGCCAGTGAGGTGGATCTGATCGTCCACTCGGGCGCGTTGGTGAACCACGTGCTGCCGTACAGCCAGCTGTTCGGCCCCAATGTGGCCGGTACCGCCGAGATCATCAAACTGGCGATCTCCCAACGGCTCAAGCCGGTCACCTATCTGTCGACGGTCGGTATCGCCGATCAGATCCCGGTCACCCAGTTCGAGGAAGATTCCGATGTCCGGGTGATGTCGGCAGAGCGCCAGATCAACGACGGTTACGCCAATGGGTATGGGAACTCGAAGTGGGCAGGTGAGGTGCTCCTGCGGGAGGCCCACGATTTGGCCGGGCTGCCGGTGCGGGTGTTCCGCTCCGACATGATCCTCGCGCACAGCGACTACCACGGTCAGCTGAACGTCACAGACGTGTTTACCCGCACCATTCAGAGCCTGTTGCTCACCGGCGTCGCGCCGGCAAGTTTCTACGAACTGGATAGCGACGGCAACCGTCAGCGGGCCCACTACGATGGCGTTCCAGGCGATTTCACTGCTGCGTCCATCACCGCGATCGGCGGCGTGAACGTGACGGATGACTACCGCAGCTTCGATGTGTTCAATCCCCACCACGACGGCGTCTCGATGGACACGTTTGTGGATTGGCTCATCGAGGCCGGGTACAAGATCGCCCGGATCGACGATTACGGCCAATGGCTCACTCGGTTCGAGACAGCCCTCAAGGGGTTGCCGGAGCAGCAGCGCCAGCAGTCCGTGCTGCCGCTGCTCAAGATGTATCAGAATCCGCAGCCAGCAATTGACGGAAGTGCGCTCCCGACAGCGGAATTCAGCGGAGCTGTGCGAGAGGCGAAGGTTGGCGGCTTGGGCCAGACCCCGGGCGAGATCCCGCATGTCACCAAGGATCTGATCCTCAAGTACGCCGCCGATATCGGCCTGCTGGGCATGATCTAGTCGATAGAATCCCGCCGGTGACCCATGCAGGCGACGTTCAGCGCCTGCGCGACCTCGCGCGTCTTCGCCGGGTACGTGACCGGATCGATCGCGAGTACGCGCAGGCGCTGAACGTCGAAGAGCTGGCCCGCGATGCGCACATGTCCTCGGGACATCTGAGCCGCCAGTTCAAGAGCGCTTATGGGGAGTCGCCGTACTCCTACCTGATGACACGGCGGATCGAGCGGGCCATGATGCTCCTGCGCCGTGCAGAGATGAGTGTTACCGAGGTCTGTTTCGCGGTGGGGTGCTCATCACTGGGCACCTTCAGCACGCGTTTCGCTGAACTGGTCGGGGTTCCGCCGAGCGTGTACCGGGACCGCACTGCAGAGCACGTCGCAGGCATCCCCTCGTGTATCGCCAAGCACGTCATCAGACCGATCAGGAATCAAGAAGCCCGCGCCCAAAGGCGCGGCTAGCGTGTCCGGCATGGACATCACGATCAATGCGAGCTTCCTGCCACACACCGATCCGGAGGCCTCTCTGGCCTTCTATCGCGACGCTCTCGGATTCGAGGTCCGCAAAGATGTCGGATATGAAGGCATGCGATGGATCACCGTCGGACCCGTGGGGCGCCCGACATGAATATCGTGTTGACGCCGCCTGCTGCCGATCCGGGCATCACGCCCGAAGAGCGCCAGACCATCGCCGAGATGATGACCAAGGGCACATACGCGAGCATCATGCTCGCCACCGATGACCTGGCCAGGCTCTTCGAGCGAGTACAGGCCACCGGCGCCGAGGTCATGCAGGAACCTACCGATCAGCCCTGGGGTTCTCGAGACTGTGCCTTCCGCGATCCCGCCGGCTGCACCGTCCGTATCCAGGAGCTTCCCTGAATGGCCAAGAGCCCCAAAGTAACCGCCAACCTTCCAGCTGACGGCCACGATGATGTCGGCCTGGGCCCGGGTGACGGGCGAGCAGCTCGCCGAGTACGTGGGTGCCTAGCGATACCGTACGTTCACGGATGGTTGACGCACCACTGCGTCTGTCGTGAAAGCCACTACGTCCGTTGTGAAAACCCGTTGTCTACGCTGTCCTGGACTCAGGAGGTTGCACATGGGAACGAAGCCCAAAGCTGTTCTCGGCGGCATCGCGTGGGCCGGGCTAGGAGCGGCGACAGGCATCGCAGGCAGCGCGAAGGCCCTGCGTAGCCCCTCGGTGGTGCGGCAGCTCAACAGTTGGGCCGCGCGCAGGTTGACCGATGAGCAGCGTGCTGATCGGCATGCAGCCATCTTGCCGACGCCCATCCCGGGGCCCAGTTTCTATGCCGACCCGGGTGACCTGAGCGACCGCGCCAACGGGGAGATCGTTCGTTCACACCGTCTGCTGCCTCGTATTCCATTGCCGGGTACCACTATTCAGCGACTTATGATCCGCTCCACGGATACGGCGGGGAATGCGGTGCCAGTGACCGCGACCTTGATCGAACCGAACCGCCCTTGGCGCGGCGCGGGCGCTCGCCCGGTGGTGGTGCGTAACCAACCGATCAACTCCCTGGGTCTCAAGGCAGCGCCCTCTTACCGGATTGAGCGAGGTCTGTACGTCGACGTGCCGCCGTTGGCGCCGCTGCTCCTGGCCCGAAACTATGCGGTGCTCATACCCGATCACGAGGGACCGCGGATGGCATACTCGGCGGGCATCATGGCCGCGCATGCGGTACTGGACTCGGTACGCGGGATGCGCAGACTATGTCCACATCTCGTGGAATCCCCGATGGTGATGGATGGGTACAGCGGCGGTGCCATCGCGACGGTGTGGGCCGCGCAGGAGCAGCCGGTCTACGCGCCGGAACTGAGGTTCAGCGGAGCGGTCGCTGGCGGGACGCCGACGGATTACGCCCTGCTGTATCGCAGTATGAACGGCGCTTTGGGATCTGGCCTATTTGCCGCGGCGACGATCGGGCAGGCGCGCGAATATCCGAGCATGGTGGAGCTCTTCGGCGATTTTGCCTTCTACATGACGACTCTCATCAAGGACCTGCCACAGCCACCGTTGGCAGCTGCCGGGGTTGCGCGCATAGATCTTGATGTATTGGCATCCGTTCCAATGCCTTTCGAGTCGGAGATCGCACAGCATGTGATCGCCGCCAACAAGCCGGGTGCCACCGCACCGACCATGCCGACCCTGCTGTACCACGGATCGCGTGACCGGTTCATGGGTGATCAGTTCGTTCCCGAGCAAGGCGTCACCGCGCTCATCGAGAGCTGGCGATCGAAGGGAGCGAGGGTGGATTACCTGCCGGTGCCCGGTGAGCATCTGATCGCGGCCGGATGGGCGATGCCCAGTGTCCTGCGCTGGATGCGCGGTGCGCTAGAGGACTAAGGGTCTTCGAATCAGGATGTGTCTCAGGGTTTTCCCGGAGGCGCAGACACCTGCGGGAAGGCTAGGCTCGCTGGCATGACGACCGTTGCGCCCGAGCACTCCGGCACTGCCCAGGACGATGTGGCCGAGACCCCGGTGCGGTGGACTGCGCTGCGAAAGCTCGTATTCCGTCTTTTGTTCACCATGGGTGGCGGCATCCTGCTGTTGTCTGTGTACGACAACCTCGGGCTGTTCAGTCTGTTCGAGCCGGTGCTGTGGCTGACGGCGCAGATCGGAAGCTTCCTCATACGCGGACGCGGTATCGAACTGACCGTGTCATCCGGAGGCGACCTGTTGTGGTTGTGGTGCTACCACCTGGGATGGGTTGTTATCGCGCTGGTGATCACCGCGATATGGACGGTCCTGGATCGCCGCCGGCCGAACTACCGGCGGCTGACGGCCTCGCTGTGGGTCTTCGCGCGATACGGTCTGGCCCTGTCGATGATCACGTACGGAATGGCCAAGACGATTCCCACGCAGATGGGATACATGACACTTCCTGATCGGCAGCTTCAATTAGTCGGTGACACAAGCCTGTTCAGCACTCTGTGGGGTTTCATGGGTGCCTCGGAGCCCTATTCAGTGGCCACGGGGCTCGTGGAATTGTTGGCAGGGCTGCTGCTGTTGTGGAATCGCACCTGGGTGCTGGGTGCGCTGGGCTCGGTCTTCGCGATGGCGCAGGTATTCCTGCTCAATATGACCTACGACGTGCCGGTCAAGCAGATATCGGGAGAGCTGTTCTTGATCGCGGTTGCTGTCACCGCGCCGCTATGGCCAAACCTCGTGCGGGTGGTCTTCAACCGCGGGACACAACCGGTGCGGCTCTGGTCGCCCCTCGGATCGCAACGGCGATGGTTACTGAGGACGGGGATCGTACTCAAATTTGGTGTGGCGGCGGTCCTGACGGTGCAGTGTGCCTTGTTGAGTGTGCTGGTGTACTCGACGTACAAGACGCCGACCTCGATGTTTGATGGTGTCTGGCGTGCAACGTCATTCACCATCGATGGGCGAGAGGCCACGATGAATCAGGTCGACCCGGCACCGTGGGCCAATGTGGCTATCACCTACCGCAACAAGGTTGAGGAGTTCGGTGTGGAGACGTTCGTTTCTCAGACACCGGACGGACGCACCTCGCGGTGGATGTTGGAGATCAGTGGTGACCGGCTGGACTTACGCAAGCGTAAATCCGATGCGCCGCAACAGGTACTTTTTGCTCACCAGTCCGGTGCGAACCAGCTGGTACTCACCGGTGAGGTGGGCGGCAAGCGGATTCAGGGCACCTATGAGCGTCGTTTCATGGACCGTAGCAAGTACGGATTCCGGTGGGTCCAGCCGGAAATGGATCCTGATTCGGTGGCCGCCGACGAGTAGCTCGTGGCGCCGCTCAGGCGTTGGGAGCTATTTCTGCACGAGCATTTCATTCCCGAATATGGTTGATATCAAGGCATTAGGCGTCTCCAAACAAGATTATTGATTGTGGCGTTCGTGGCCCGCTGACGTGATTTACTCGTCGGAATCGGGTCGCGCGCGACGAGGCGTGCCGCACGTTGGCAGTGCTTCGCACACGACCGAGCCTGGGTGCCGCCGCATTCGAAGTTCGGTTATCCGTTGTGTTCACATCCGATCTGAAGATACATGTTCGTGCAGCTGACATGCTGCCGAGCGCGGAAGACAGTCGGAGGGACTCGAGATTTTCACGATCTTGAAGCGTGTGTGGATTCCGTTGGTGCTTGTGGTGGTGGGAGTCGCGGGTGGATTCACCGTGTCGCGGTTGCACGGCGTCTTCGGTAACGAGCGTCGTCCCGCGTATGCGAGCGCCGATCGGGAAGAGAAGCGGCCCCACGACCCCAAGTACCTGATTTACGAGGTGTTCGGCCCTCCGGGCACGGTGGCGACCATTAGCTACTTCGATGCGGATGCCGAGCCACAGGTGATCAGGCAGGCCGCGTTGCCCTGGTCGGTGGAGTTCCCGATCACCGAGGCGACGGCCATGGGAAACCTCACCGCACAGGGTGACACCGACAGCATTGGATGCCGCATCCTTGTGGGCGACAAGGTCAAGGACGAGAAGATCCGATACGGCGTCAGCGCGTTGACCTTCTGCATGTTGAAGGCCGCATGAGCACTCTCAACGACCCTCCGACAGAGCCATTGCCGGTGGGGCACCGTCCGCCATTGCTGGCACGGGTGATCCGCCGGCTGTCTGTTCCGATCATCCTTGGCTGGTTGGCGGTAGCCGTCATCCTGAGCATCAGCGTTCCCTCACTTGAGCAGGTCGAGAAGGACCACGCGGTGGCGATGAATCCGGATGCGGCACCGTCATTTCAGGCAACGCAACGAATGGGCCAGCTGTTCGACGAATCGAATTCCAGCGTGGTAGCGATGATCGTTGTGGAGGGTCAGCAACCCCTCGGTGACGACACGCACCGTTACTACGACGCGTTGATTCGTCAATTGAAATCCGATACAGCCCATGTACAGCATGTGCAGGATTTCTGGGGCGATCAGATGACGCAGGCGGCTGCGCAAAGTCTCGACGGTAAGGCCACGTATGTACAAGTGGCCCTCACGGATCCCCGGGAGGGGGCCTCGGCGAATCAATCCGTCGAGGCCGTCCGGGGGATTGTGGATAGGACACCGGCGCCGCCTGGAGTCAAGGCCTACGTGACCGGGCCGGCGGCCTTCGCCGCGGACCTGGGCCCGGCCGGCAACAGGACGGTCCTCCTGGTGACAGGGCTAAGTCTCGCGGTGATCTTCACGATGCTGCTCTTGGTCTACAGATCGATCATTTCCGTCATTCTCATGCTGATTGTCGTCGGAATAGAGTTGACGGTGGCCCGAGGATTCGTGGCGTTTCTCGGCAACCTGGGGCTTATCGGTATTACCACGTTCGTGGTCAATCTGCTGGTGGCACTTGCCATCGCGGCCGGAACCGACTACGGCATCTTCTTCACTGGGCGATATCAGGAGGCACGCCAGGCCGGTGAGGATCGAGAGACGGCGTTTTACACCACCTTCCGCAGCGTGGCCAAGGTGGTGCTGGGTTCGGGTTTGACGATTGCCGGTGCGGTTCTGTGTCTGCACTTCACCCGGCTCCCCGTCTACCAGACATTGGGAGTCGCCACGGCCGTGGGCATGGTCGTCGCCGTCGCGGTAGCGATCACACTCGTTCCGGCGGTCATCGCCGTAGGTAGCCGTTTCGGGTTGTTTGAGCCCAAGCGGAAGGTCACGGTCCGCCGCTGGCGGCAGATCGGTACGGCGATCGTGCGTTGGCCGGCACCGATTCTCGTCGCGACGTGTGCGGTGGCACTGATCGGGCTGTTAACGCTGCCGGTGTACCAGCCCAGCTACAACGACCAGAAATACATCCCGCAGGATATTCCGGCCAATGTGGGCTATGCCGCCGCCTCACGACACTTCCCTCAGTCCTTGATGATGGCCCCAGATGTTCTGCTGATCGAAGCCGATCACGACATGCGCAATCCGGTCGACTTCCTGGTGCTCAACAAACTGGCGCGCGGGGTCCAAGCCGTGCCCGGCGTATCACGGGTTCAGGCGGTAACTCGGCCCGGCGGTGAGCCTTTGAAACACACGACCATTCCGTTCATGCTCAGTATGAGCAGCGCGAGTCAGTCGCATTTGATGCCGTTTCAGAAGAACCGCATGGACGATCTGCTGGTTCAGGCCGACGACATGCTCAAGACGATCGGCATCATGAAGCGGATGCAGGCGCTGACCGAGCAGATGGTGGGCACGACCCACGGCATGGTCGGCACAACGCACGAACTCGAAATAATCATGAATGAGCTTCGGGATCATGTTATGGACTTCGATGACTTCATCAGACCGATCCGAAATTACCTCTACTGGGAAAAGCACTGCTACGACATTCCGGTCTGTCAGGCCATCCGTTCTGTCTTCGACACGCTCGACGGGGTCGACGAGGTCTCAGACAAGCTCGGTGACCTCGTGGCCAATCTTGATCGGCTGGATGAGCTACTTCCGCAAATGGCACAACAGTTTCCAGTAATGATCGAGACGATGGAATCCACACGGAAAATGATGCTGTCCATGCACAGCACCATGTCCGGGATCTTCGATCAGATGGAGCAGTCGACCAATAACTCGACCGCGATGGGCAAGGCTTTCGATGCTGCGCAGAACGACGACTCGTTCTATCTCCCCCCGGAGGTCTTCGAGAACGAGGACTTCAAGCGCGTCATGAATATCTTTCTGTCCTCGGACGGGAAGGCGGCGCGGATGCTCATATCGCAGCGGGGCGATCCGGCGACGCGCGAGGGTATGTCGTTGGTCGAGCCGATCGAGACAGCGGCCGCGGAGGCACTCAAGGGCACGCCGCTACGGAATGCCAAGATCTATATGACAGGCACCGCGGCATCGGTCAAAGACGTTGTCGACGGCTCGAAGTACGATCTGTTGATCGCGGCCACCGCTGCGCTCTGTCTGATTTTCGGCATCATGCTGGTCATGACGCGGAGTTTTGTCGCCGCGCTGGTTATCGTTGGCACAGTGGCACTTTCGCTGGGTGCGGCGTTCGGCCTCTCGGTGCTCATCTGGCAGAGCATTCTCGGCATCCCCTTGAACTGGGTGGTGCTGGCGATGTCGGTGATCATCTTGTTGGCGGTGGGTTCTGACTACAACCTGTTGCTGGTGTCGCGGATGAAAGAAGAGCTGGGCGCGGGGATCAATACGGGGATCATTCGGGCGATGGGCGGGACCGGCAAGGTGGTGACCTCCGCGGGTTTGGTGTTCGCGTTCACCATGTTGTCCATGGTGGTCAGCGATCTCGTCACCATCGGGCAGCTGGGGTCGACGATCGCGATCGGCCTGTTGTTCGACACATTGGTGGTGCGTGCGTTTATGACGCCGGCGATCGCCGCATTGTTGGGGCGGTGGTTCTGGTGGCCGCAGCGGGTGCTGCAGCGCCCCGCCAGAGCACGACGCCACGCGCCCGGCTCGCGCCCGTTGGTGAGCTTCCTTCTGCAGAAGGAAGAGCGCTAACCGCGATGGATGCCTCTGTCTACTGCCTGGCGACGACCGCATGAGTATTCACCGGATGATCAACCGGCCACCATTGGTGGCCCGGCTGATCCGTCGGCTGTCGGTGCCGATCATCCTTGGCTGGCTGGCGGTCATCGCCGTCGTGACCTTTGCCGTTCCGTCACTGGAACAAGTCGGGCGGGAAAGCTCGGTGTCCCTGGTTCCCCAAGCGGCGCCGTCGTTTCAGGCGATGCAGCGCATGGGGCAGGTCTTCGGAGAATCGAACTCCGACAGCGTGGCGATGATCGTGTTGGAAGGTCAGCAACCGCTCGGTGATGACGCACACGGCTACTACGACAACTTGATTCGCCAGTTGAGGTCGGACACCGCACATGTACAGCATGTCCAGGACTATTGGGGTGACCCTCTTACCGCGACGGGTGTGCAGAGCGCCGACGGTAAGAGCGTCTACGTCCAGGTCAACCTCGCGGGT
Source organism: Mycobacterium sp. D16Q16 (assembly GCF_002013745.1). NCBI lineage: Bacteria > Bacillati > Actinomycetota > Actinomycetes > Mycobacteriales > Mycobacteriaceae > Mycobacterium > Mycobacterium sp. D16Q16. The sequence continues at coordinate 194,534 of NZ_MAEY01000005.1, read as the reverse complement.
AACCAAGGCCAGGCTCTGGCGAACAAGTCCGTGGAGGCCGTCCGGGACATCGTGGAACGGTCGTCGCCCCCGCCCGGCGTACAGGCCTATGTCACGGGACCCGCGCCCTTGGTGACGGATATGAACCACGCCGGCAACACGTCCATCATCAAAATCACCGTGGTGACGCTCGTGGTGATCCTCACGATGCTGCTCTTTGTATACCGCTCGATGGTCACCGTAATCCTGCTGTTGGTCATGGTGGGCATACAGGTACAGGCGGCTCGAGGTATCGTCGCATTGCTGGGAGACCATGGGGTTATTGGACTTTCGACCTTCTCAGTGAATCTTTTGGTGTCGCTCGGCATCGCGGTGGGAACGGACTACGGCATATTCTTCATGGGCCGCTATCAGGAGGCCAGGCAGTCCGGCGAAGACCGGGAGACGGCGTTCTACACCACCTACAGCAGTGTCGCGAAGGTGGTGGTGGCATCAGGATTGACGATTGCGGGGGCGATCTTCTGCCTCAGCTTCACCCGGCTGCCTTACTTCCAGACCATGGGCATTCCCGCTGCGGTGGGTATGGCCGTCGCGGTTGCGGTGGCTGTCACGCTCGTTCCGGCCGTCATTGGTCTAGGGAGTCGCTTCGGGTTGTTCGAGCCCACACGGAAGATGATGGTCCGCCGCTGGCGGTGGGTTGGTACGGCGATCGTTCGATGGCCCGGACCAATCCTTGCCGGGGCGTGCGCGGTCGGACTTATTGGGCTGCTCGCACTTCCGGGGTATCAGACAAGCTACGACGACAGGCTGTATGTCCCCCGAGACATCCCCGCCAACCTGGGGTACGCGGCAGCTGAGCGACACTTCCCTGAGTCGCGAATGACGCCCGATGTCCTGATTCTCGAGGCTGACCACGATATGCGTAATCCGGCAGACTTCGTGGTGCTCCACAAACTTGCCAAGGGTCTCTATGCAGTTCCTGGTATTTCCATGGTGCAGAGCATTACTCGGCCAGAGGGAAGCCCTATCGAGCACACTTCCATACCGTTTCAGATCAGCCTGCAAAGCGCCGGCATGCTGCAGATCTTGCCGTTTGGAAAAGAGCGTGTGGACGACATGCTGAAACAGGCCGATGACACCACGAAGATGATCAACCAGATGCAGCACACCTACGAGCTGATGAGCAACATCTCCGACATCACCAATGAGACGGTCCTCATGAACAGGGAGCTGACGGCGACCGTCGATCGGCTACGGGACTACATCGCCAACTTCGATGACTTCTTTAAGCCCCTTCGCAACTATCTGTACTGGGAGAAGCACTGCGAGACGATCCCGATTTGCTTCGCGATCAGATCGGTGTTTCAGGCGCTCGACGGCACTGACCAGCTCAGTCTTCGGACGCACCAGATCCTCGAACGCGTGGAGCAGATGAATGGGTATCAACGGGAGTTGATCGCCCTCTTCCCGCCGATGATCGCGACCATGAAGTCAATGCGCGCCATGATGCTGACAATGCACAGCACCATGTCGGGGATCTTCTCCCTCATCGATCAAACGGCAGCGAACGCGAGCGCGATGGGAAAGATTTACGATGGCGCCCAGAACGATGACTCGTTCTACCTGCCTCCGGAGGTCTTCGAGAATGAGGACTTCAAACGTGCGATGTCCCTGTTCTTTTCGCCGAACGGGAAGGCTGTTCGGCTGATCCTGACGTATCGGGGCGATCCCGGCACGCCGGAGGGCCTGTCGAGGGTGGACGCGGTGCGGACGGCGGCGGAGGAGGCGCTCAAGGTGACGCCGCTGGAAAACGCTCAGATCCATCTCGCCGGCACCGCCGCGACCTTCAAAGACCTACGCGACGGGTCCGCTTACGATCTGTTGATAGCCGGTGTGGCGGCGCTCTGTCTGATTTTCGGCATCATGCTGATCATGACGCGAAGTTTTGTTGCCGCACTGGTTATCGTCGGCACAGTGGCACTTTCGCTGGGTGCGGCGTTCGGCTTCTCGGTGCTCATCTGGCAGAACATTCTTGGTATCGAGTTGCACTGGCTCGTGCTGGCGATGTCGGTGATTATCTTGTTGGCGGTGGGTTCTGACTACAACCTGCTGCTGGTGTCGCGGATGAAAGAAGAGCTGGGCGCGGGGATCAATACGGGGATCATTCGGGCGATGGGCGGGACCGGCAAGGTGGTGACCTCCGCGGGTTTGGTGTTCGCGTTCACCATGTTGTCCATGGTGGTCAGCGATCTGCGTGTTATCGGGCAGGTTGGCTCCACGATCGGGATCGGCCTGTTGTTCGACACGTTGATAGTGCGTGCGTTTATGACGCCGGCGATCGCCGCATTGTTGGGGCGGTGGTTCTGGTGGCCGCAGCGGGTGCTCAAACGCCGCGTCAGAGTGCAACAAGACTCTGCGGGACCCCGACCGTTGGTCATGCAAGATGCCTGACTTCGGGTGGGATTGGACCTGGCCCACTAGGGTCGGATTGATACGAAAAGTATTGGTATGGAAGGAAGTACATAGATGTTTCGTCCATCGATGACCCAACTGTCCGTCGGGTTGGGGGCACTGGCATTGTCGTTGGCCAGCGCCGCCGGGATCGCGTCCGCGGACCCAGATCTGGACTCCGCCATCAACACAACGTGCAGCTATCCGCAAGTGGTGGCGGCACTCAATGCCCAGGACCCGCAATTCGGTAAGGCATTCTCCCAGTCGCCGATACTGCAGCGCGGCCTCCGTGAATTCCTGGCGGCCGGTCCGGAGAAGCGGGCACAGACGGCCCAAGATGTAGCGAATGCTCCGGCCTTTCAGCCGTACCTCGGGGTAATGGAACAGGCTTACCGGACCTGTCACAATTTCTGACGCGGGTGGAGCGACAGCGTCTGTGATGTGCCCGCGCGGGCACGCGATGCGTCAGTGAATCTCACCGGTCAGATCGAAATCGGACAGCGTGAGTTCGGCCAGATCGTGCAAGGCCTCCTTGGTGTTCTTCCCGCCGGGTTGGTAGGCGCCGACACTGATGAAGATTCTTCCGTTGAGGCGCCCCGAGAGGATGAACATTCGACCGCCGGTTCGCTCAAGTAGCTGGCGCCTTTCGCGCTGTCCTGTCGCGCGGGCGTTCTGGAAGTCGGCGAGTGTCCCGGCGGGATACCCGATCATTGAGCTGAGATCGCCTAGATAGGAACAGAACACCGACTGGTCAGGGTCGGCGGGAAGCCTGGCGACCATCCGCTTCAGCGTCCGTTTGGGCATGAATGACGGCAGCCACAGGAGCTGCTTTGATTCGTCTGATTCCGCCTTCATCGCCGCGAGTGTCTGCTTGATGGTGGATCGAACGTCTCGCAGATCCGTTGTGAGCAAGGTGGTGTCGATGCTGACGCGTGCATAGGACAGTGCCATTGCGCGCGTGTCGTCCACGGTGCGCTCGCTCATGGGGATCTGCAGAGTGACGGTGCCGTTGTCGGCACGTCCACGCCCGATGCGCTCCCCAAAGCGGGCGGCGAAGGCCGCCGCGAGAGTGTGACTCGCTCCGGCTAGAGCCTCCGCGCGGGCATCCCAGTCTTCCAAATCGACGTAGATCGTGATGGCCGGCACAAGCACGACATCGTCGGGGACGACCTCGTGAACAGGTAACGGCGCTGGCGACGGCGCCGTCGTCCTCTTGTCGCGCGCCTGCCTTCTGGCCAGTTTTCCCGCCGCCAGGAGGGCCCGGGCGACCTGGGGTACATCCCGAGCCGTCTCTCGTGCATCCTGGCCCAGTGCGCGCAGCCGAGAGCGGGACATCGGTGGTGGATAGCCAAGATCGCGTGTCTTACCCAGGGCTGCTTCGACTATGACAAGAGCCAGCCCGAGGCCATCGATCAGATTGTGTGAGAGCACCAGACTGATCGCGGTTGTGCCGTCGTCAAGAGGAAGGACGCCGATGTGCCAACCGGGTCCCGACTCAGGGTCGATGCGCACCTGTGAACGTTCATCAACCCAGTCGCTGAACTCGGTACGCGGCCGGGCGTGTTGAGCGACGTCGATATCCGAGGAACCTGAATCCGCCACCCAGCGATGCCGGGCGATCGGCAGTACTGGGCGTTCGATGCGCCGACCCAACAAGCCCTGGCCGAGATTGTGATGGAAGCGCCGTAAAGCGTCGAGATCGACGGCGTGCCCGTACAGCCACGTAACTTGGATGATTACGTTCATGTCGGCGGCGTGATGCTCTGCCAGCAATGCCTCATCCGCCAGTGCGAGGCGGTTATCCGGCCGCGCAGCATCTTTGGCGGATCGGCGCCCGCTCAGGGACTCTCGTACCCGACGTATCTGCCCAGGCACCAGTCAGACTCCTTCGTTTCCAGCCGTGCGCTTGCGATTTTGCGCCGTGCGCGGCAACGGATTTGGGGATAAGCGTGGTCCAGTTTGCAATCGCTTGCTGCCAGGCGCCCAGTCGAGCTCTATCAACCGAATAGGTCGGGAGCCTAGTCGCTTCGCGGACAGGTTGTGGCGAAATCTCTTTCGCCGTGAGCGTCGGCGGATCTGATGGACGAGTGGACCCAGATCTCCGTCATGGTGTGTGGCGGAGTAACTGGACCGGCATTGCAGTTTTCATGCCCCGCACTGCATTTGATTTTGCGACTGGCATGTCGAGCGGTGCCGCGGTGATCCATGATGTTCTACGTGGAGAACAGAGTCCTCGATATTTCGAGTATGCCGCGGGGCGGTCCGGATGCCTCGTGGCTGGACAGACGGTTGCAGACCAGCCGCCTGGAGTACCTGGACCGCGATGACGTCGATGATCTCAAGCACAAGGTCATGTCCGCGCTTGATCGAGCCGGGCGGCGACGGTGGATCGGTGTACACGAGAAATGCGCCCGAATCGCCCTACGTGAGGTGGCAGGTGTGCGTGCGCCGAAGATCCTCGAACTTGGCGCAGGCCTTGGAGGGTTGTCACGGAAGCTACTGGAGATGCATCCCAGCGCCGAGGTGACGATCACCGACATCGATCCCGCCTTCGTGGCAGCGGCAGCCGCCAGTGACCTCGGCAGTCACCCCCGCGTAACGGTAAGACAGATGGATGCCACCGCCATCGATGTCATGGACGAGCAATACGATCTCGCGGTCTTTGCCTTGTCGCTGCATCATCTTCCGCCTGATCTTGCTGCCCAGGTGTTCGCGTCGGGTACACGAGCGGCGCGGAAGTTCCTAATCGTCGACCTGCCCAGGCCGCCGGTAGCTCTTCACATCGCGCTGTTGGCCATGGTGCTGCCACTCGTCAAGATCTCGCCCTTGCAGCACGACGGATTTATCAGTTCCCTCCGTGCCTATAGCCCGTCGGCGCTGCGGGCGCTGGCCCATCATGCCGATCCTGCGATCGCCATCGAGTTCCGGAGCCGCGGGGTACTGGGGCCAACGGTGGTGGTCGCGAGTCGCCCGTCCGTACCACCGCCGTGACCACATTGGGGAAAGCCGCTTGATGTCGTCACATGTGCTGCGGACGCATGATTCAATGTGCGACAGTCTATTACGCCTCGTAACTCGTTCTGATCGCATGCCACGGCAGGATCGGGCGGTCTACCGCTGGAGGATCTCATGATGCGGCACGACACTCCTGCGCCGCGCACGATATCGATCGCAAGGTCGTTTTCGTGACCGCGGACGGACGGTCCCGCCCGGTAGCTCTTTTTGTCATGGGTATGGCGCGGTCCGGGACATCGGCGATTACCCGGGCGCTCTCGCTATGCGGTGGTGCGCTACCTCCCGCGCTCGCGGGTGCGAACCAGGCCAATCCGCGGGGCTATTGGGAGCCACGCAAAGCCATCATCCTCAACGAGAGGATCTTGCATCGGAACGGCAGCTCCAGATTCGACACCACCTTACGTCTCCAGGAAGAGGGCGGGCTCGATGCTGGTGAGAGGACGGCGTGTATCGCCGAGATCCGCGCATATCTTGCGTCGTTGCCGCCGGCGCCGCTGCTGATCATCAAGGACCCGAGGATAAATCTTCTGTCCGACATGTGGTTTGAGGCGGCTCGGCTGGCTGGATACGACGTGGCGACAGTGGTGGCGGTGCGTCATCCGACGGAGGTCATTGCCTCGGTGGCGGCCCAGGCGGCCGCGTCGCCGGAGTTCTCGAGTGCGTTGTGGCTCAAGTTCAATCTGTTGGCTGAGGCGAACACTCGTGATGTGCCGCGCGTGTTCGTGGGGTACGCCAACCTCCTTGAGGATTGGCGCCGGGAAATGAAACGAATCTCGGTGGCGCTTGGGCTCGACCTGGACACCCGGGACGAGGCAGCGATCGAGGAGTTTCTCGAAACCGATCTTCGACGCCAGAAATATTGTGGCCCAGTGACAGAGCCCTTCGGGACGGACTGGGTGTCCGTGGTCTATCAAACGTTCTGTGCGGCCGCTGCGGACGAACCCTGGGACCCGTCGGCATTGGAACAGGTCATGGAGTCGTACCGGGTAAGCGAACGCGGCTTCCGGGCGATGCTCGAGGATTACCAGAGATTCCACAAGCTGAGTCGGCGCACCCGCCCGTCGATGATGAAGCTGATCTACGAGGTCATGGCGACTGCTCATGGGAGACGCGGGACATGGGCATGACATGGGTCTCCCGCTGGTCACCTCACCGCTTTAGGCAATGCCGTTGACTACCTGAATGATTCCAGCGACTGAGAATATGGTGATGAGCACCTGGCGGCGGTGGGCTAGTGCCCAATCATGCATTGGCCGCAGTACCGCAAGGGTTTTCGCGGGCGCGACCAGATAGCTGACGAGGGTGATCTCAACCACCGTGAACATTCCAAAGACGAACAGGACGACGGCGATGACCTGGGTTCCGATCGGGGAACCCGAGGTCACGACGGGGGTGAGCACGAAGACCACCAGCATGGGGGGCGGTAGTCCGGCTAGGCCGAACACAAAGGCGACCCATAACGCCCCGTCTTCCCAGGCTTTTTGGAGTCGGCGGAGCAACCGCCGGAACATGGAATCTCCCGCCGCATCCTCGTCCTGAAGGGTGCCAAACGGGGATGTGATGGGGCTTGGGGTATGTGTGTCATCTGTGCGGGCCGAGGGGTCGCCCGCCGATACCCGCACACGTATTCGCTGACGGACCGAGCGTGCTGCCATGAGCGTTGCGATGGACAGCATGAGAACGCCCATACTGAGATTGACCAACCGGGTGGTGATGCTGTTACCCGGCGTGGCCATATCTTCCACGAAGGTGCGAACTGATGGTGCTATGTGCAGCACCATCAGCGGTATCAGCAGGCCCGCAAGACTCACGATCATGCTGCCAATCCAGTAGGCGGCCAGATTCTGGACCGGTTGAGGCCGCGAGATCATCAGGACGATGATGGCGAGCAATACCGGATTGACCGCGAACATGAGCGCCATCGCGAGCAGTAGACCCCACACGGCCCGGAACACTACCCAGGCCGACGCGCTTTCTTCGGCGAATGGCGAACCAAAGCAATCAGCAACCCCGTTATCGAATCTGACGAACCGTTGTGCCCGAATGGGTTTCGCGTGGGCACCTGGATCTGAACTCTCAGATGCCGCTCAGGCCGTGGATCAAAAGTGATATCCCAGCCACTATGCACATGGCTATCAGAATCTTTCGCCGATGAGTCAGTGCCCAGTCATGCAACAGTTGCACGACCGCTTGGGTTTTCGTGGGCGCGGCCAGGTAGCTGATCAGCGTCAGTTCGACGATCGCCAGGACGCCGATGATAAAGACGACTGCGACAGTGATCTGCGTCCCGAGCGCAGCGCCTGAGGTCACCAGGATGGCTATGAGGAACAGGCCCGCGTCTGGTTCGATTCCGCCGAGTAGCAGGCCGATCAGGAACGCGACCCATAACGATCCGTTTTCCCATGCACTGCCGGCCTTGCGCAGCAGTCGCCGGAGCCGCGACCCGCCATCGGTCGAGGTGTCTTCGGTGCGGCCCAGAAGGCGCGAGATGGGGTTCTGTGTTGGCGGATTCGGGTCTGGGGCCAGAACGTCTTCGCCCGCGTACAGCAGCTGACGCTGACGCAACCGCGGCCACAGTGCTATTAGCGCGGCAACCGACAGCGCGAGCGCACCCATGCCTAGTTGAACGTGCCGAATGGCGGGGCTGACCGCCACGCTCTGTGCGAATGATCTGAACATCGGCGTGACGTGCAGCAGTGTCAGTGGCGCCACCACGGCGGGGATGCAACCGATGAGGCAGCCCGCCCAGTAAACGAGGAGATTTTGCACGGGCTGTGGCCGAGAGATCACGAGCAGGGTGATGCCCAGGCGGATCGGATTCAGGGCGACCAGTACGACGAGCGCTAGCACCGATCCCCACACGTACGAAGACACTACGCGGTAGGTTCGTGCTCTGGGGTTCCTTTGAAAGTTGTTCTGTGGCGGGCTGTCACAGGTCCTTGGCACGCGGTGCGCGCTCTCCGGACTCACACCCTCGTGGAGGAGATTTGAATGACGGTGGTTACCAGTGCGTGCCGACTGTGCGACTCGCCCGGCCCTCATCGAACGCTTGAGGTTCGCGAGATGATGTTCGGCACCCGCGAGGTGTTCGAATACTTCAGCTGCGCCGAGTGTGACACGTTACAGATCGTCAATGCACTTGAGGGTGACGAGCTCATGCGGCATTACCCCGCGGCCTACTATTCACACAACGGCTCGGCCCAGCCGAAGGCCTTTCAATGGCTGGTCGCGCAGCGAGACCTATTCACATTGCGAAGCGGGGGAAGGATTTTTGGGTCGGCCATGGCCTCGCCTGTACCGGAGGGCATCTTCCGGGTGCTGCTCGGGGGAGATGCCGTCAAGATGCTCGCGGGGCTTGGAATTGAACGCGATGCGCGGATCTTGGATGTCGGATGTGGAAGCGGTGCGTTGCTGGACCGGCTCGCGAGAGTGGGGTTCGTCAGCTTGCTCGGGGCCGACCCCTTTATCGCAGGGGATAGCGAGTCGCGCGAACGTATACCGCTGCTGCAGCGCTATTTGAGCGATGTACCAGGTGAATTCGATCTCATCATGTTCAATCACTCGCTCGAACACATGCCAGATCCGGTGGCTACGCTCGAGGTGGCGTCCAGAAAGTTGGCCGACGGCGGCATGTGCCTGGCCCGGGTGCCGACAACGTCATCAGAAGCCTGGGCCATCTACGGAGCCGATTGGGTGCAGGCCGACGCGCCTCGGCACATGGTCATACCGTCACGACGGGGAATGACTCTGGCCGCAGAGCGTGCGGGATTGCGGGTCGCGCAGACATTTGATGATTCAACTTTTGGTCAGTTCACGGGAAGTGAGGCCTATCGGGCTGATGTTCCGGTGACCGACCCCAAAATCCTTCGGATGTTCCGTCCCAAGCAGATCTGGGGGTGGGAGAAGCGGGCCAGACAGCTCAATCAGCAGAACCGTGGTGACCAGACCGGTTTTGTGCTGCGGGTCAAGTAGCGCCAAATCTGTACTCCCCGTCTAGGGATGCTGGTGTATTCCCAAATCTCTTGAATTTAAAGTCAATAACGCGTGTACCGGGATATGCTGCCGGTCGGTTGAGCCGTGGCGAGGCTCCCGCTTTCATTCCGCAGGAACACTGGAAGTGAAGGGCTCTGCGATGAAATTCGTACTGTCATTCTATGGAACACGTGGTGACGTCGAGCCTGGCATCGCCGTTGGCCGTGAGTTGTTGCGCCGCGGGCACGACGTACGCATGGTCGTCCCACCTGACCTCGTTGACTTCACTGAGGCGGCCGGACTATCCGCGGTCGCCTGTGGACCGGACGTGCGGGTGTGGCAGGACGTGAACCGTGACTTCTGGGCGCGATTCTTGCGGAACTTCTGGAAGAACTTCTGGAGAGTCCGGGACCTTCGGGAGCTGCTGCGTGAAGATTGGCGGTTCCTGGTTCAGTGCTGGGAGGACGTCAGTACGACGCTGAGATCGCAAGCGGCTGACGCCGACCTGCTGTTCACCGGCGTCCTCGGTGAGGAGTCGGCCGGTAACGTCGCGGAGTTCTACTCCCTGCCGTTCGCCACGCTGCACGTGTTTCCGATTCGCGCCAACGGTCAGCTTGTTCCGGGAATGCCTGCCCGGCTGGGCCGGTCCATCATGAGGTTGTCGGAGTGGCTGGGGTGGCCGATGTTTAAAAGGCTAGAGGATCCGCAGCGTCGTGAGCTGGGCCTGCCTAAGGCCACCGGTCCCTCGCCCTGGCGGATCGCAGAGCGCGGGTCGTTGGAGATCCAGGCCTATGACGAGGTGTGTATGCCCGGATTGGCGACGGAATGGGCGGAATACGATGGTCGGCGGCCCTTCGTGGGCGCACTGACACTCGATCTACCAACAGATTCCGACGACGAAGTGGCCTCGTGGATTGCCGGGGGAGAACCGCCGATTTGTTTCGGCTTCGGCAGCATGCCCGTCGAGTCAGCCGCCGAGACGCTAGCCATGATCAGCGGGGCATGCGATCAGTTGGGAGAGAGGGCGTTGGTGTGCGCCGGGGGAAGTGATTTCAGCCATGTCCCACTTTTCGAGAATGTCAAAGTGGTTGGCGTGATGAACTATTCTGCCGCCTTTCCGGCGTGCCGCGCGGTGGTGCACCACGGCGGTGCGGGCACCACCGCGGCGAGTCTGCGGGCGGGAGTACCCACGCTGGTGCTGTCGACGGACCTCGACCAGACATTGTGGGGAGCGCGCGTCAAGCGGCTGAAAGTGGGTACCGCGCGGCGTTTCTCGGCGACGACCGAGAAGACACTAGTCGCGGACCTGCGCACCATCCTCGACGCGCAGTACGTCACGCGTGCCCGTGAGGTTGCCACCCGAATGACCAAAGCCGCTGAGAGCCCGGTGACCGCCGCCGATCTGCTGGAAGAGTTCGTTCGGCTCAAGCGGGCCGGCTGAACCCGCGATGAAGTTCGTGTTGGCGAGCTATGGCACGCGCGGTGACATCGAGCCGTGTGTCGCGGTCGGCCGCGAGCTGCTACGTCGGGGGCACGAGGTGCAGATGGCCGTTCCGCCCGACCTTATTGCGTTCGTCGAGGCGGCCGGACCTATCGCGGTCCCGTACGGGCCGGATCTGCAGGCAGTTCTCGACGCGCACCGCGATTTCTGGACGCACTTCTTTCGCAACTTCTGGAAGATCCGGGATTTGATCAGGATGCGGCGCGACGTGGTGGAGCCGTTTCTCCAATGTTGGAAGGACATCGTCGCCACCCTGACATCGTTGGCTGAAGGGGCCGACCTGCTCTTCACCGGTGTGAATTTCGAGGACGCCGCGGGCAATGTCGCGGAGTACTACGACATTCCGCTGGCCACGCTGCACTTCTTTCCCTTGCGGGCCAACGGCCACTTCCTGCCGTTTCTGCCCGCGCCAGTGAGCCGATCGACAATGAAGGCTGGCGAGTGGCTCGCCTGGCGGAATGCGAGGAAGGTTGAGGGTGTCCAGCGCGGTGAGCTGGCGCTGCCGAAGGCCGCCGCACCCTCACCGTGGCGAATCACCGATCGCGGTTCGCTGGAGATTCAGGCCTATGACGAGGTCTGCTTTCGCGGCCTGGCCGCCGAATGGGCGGAGCATGAGGGCCGTCGCCCGTTCGTGGGTGCGCTGACACTTGATCTGCCGACGGAGTTTGATGACGAAGTGGCGGCGTGGATTGCTTCCGGTGCGCCGCCGGTTTTCTTCGGCTTTGGCAGTCTGCCGGTCGAATCTGCCGCCAAGACACTTGCCATGATCGGTTCGGCGTGTGACCAATTGGGCGAGCGGGCGCTGGTATGTTCGGCCGGATCCGACTTCAGCGATTTCCCTCCCGCTGAGAACGTCAAAGTGGTTGGTGCGATGCGCTATTCCGTTGCCTTCCCGGCCTGTCGTGCGGTGGTGCACCACGGTGGCACGGGCACCACCGCCGCGGGCCTGCGGGCGGGCGTTCCCACCTTGATACTTTCGACGGACCTCGATCAGACACTGTGGGGATCGCGGGTCAAACGATTGAAAGTGGGGACCGCCCGGCGGCTCTCGGCCACGACGAAGAAGACCTTGGTGGCTGACCTACGCACCATCCTCGAACCGGACTGTGTGGCTCGTGCCCGCGAGCTCGCTGCTCGAATGACCAGGCCCGCCGACAGCGTTGTGATCACGGCAGATCTCGTGGAGAGTCTGGCGGCAGCTAGAGCTGCGAGTCGCTGGACTGCGTAATGGCATGAGAACCGGCGGGACATGCCGGTGCCGCTGCGGGCTCGCGATCCCTGATCGCTTGAACACGGATAAGCCCACCACGATGTGGCACGAAAGTGACGTGCTTCGCCTGCTGCTTCTCATCGGGAGCCTCGGTGGTGCACAAGTCAACCCGGCGCAGGATCTCACGCAGGACAACCCGAATTTCGACCATCGCGAAGGTGGCCCCAAGACAGCGGCGGTTGCCTCCACCGAACGGCAGCCAGGTGGTCGGGCTCAGCGCGGTGCCGAGCATCCGATCCGGGTCGAATCGGTCTGGATCCGGGTACACGTCGGCGCTCGCATGAACAAGTCCGATCGCCGGATCGACCATGATGCCGGCCGGTAGCCGATAGCCGCCGACCTCGACCGGTTCCTTGAGCACCCTGCCCGAACTGAAGATCACCGGCCGGATGCGCAACGTCTCTTTCGTCACCGCGTCGAGGTATTCGTCGCCCGACGGATCACCCGCGGCGCTGGCATCGGCGGCCCGCACGGCCTTCGCCAGTGCGGTGGGGTGGCGGGTCAGTCGTTCCAGCACCCAGGACAGCGCCGTCGCAGTGGTCTCGTGTCCGGCCGCGATGGACGTCAGGAGGTGATCACGCAGTTCTTGGTCGGACATGGTGCGGCCGTTGTCGTCGGTGGCGCCTACCAGCATGGCCAACACATCGGTGCGCTCAGCCAGGTTGGGATCGGCACGGCGTTCGGCGATCTCCGCGTAGAGCAAGGCATCGGTCTCTGCCATTCGCCTGCCGACCCCCCGCCAGGGGAAGTAGCGCCGCAGGCCCGGATTGGTAATCGCCGGTGTTTCCCACGGCTTCATGTAGAGCAGACGCGGCACGACCTTGCGGAGTGCGGCCAGCCGCGTCGGGTCGGTGGCGCCGATAACTGTTCGCAGGATCACCTCGAGTGTGATGTCGGTGGTCTTCGGAGCAACGGAGAAGTCTTCACCGACCGGCCATTTGGTTATGTTTGCGGCAGCGATCGCGGCCATCTGCGCGGCCTGGCGCGCGACGGCGTCGCGATGAAACGCCGGCATGAGCAGGCGACGCTGGTCGTGGTGGGCGTCCTCGTCGAGTACGAACAGGGAGCTATCACCGAGGAGGCCCCGAAAGAACCAGTGTGCCTCGCCGGAATGAAAGACCCGCGGGTCGCCGGCGTACACCGTCTTGATATCGGCGGGATTTGCGAGGTATACCACCTTGCCCGACAAGGGAATACGCAGCGTGAAGACGTTGCCATAGCGGCGCTGGCATCCGGCCAGGAAGCGCAGGCCATAGGCGGCCATCAATACGGACTGCACCACCAGGGGGAGCGGAGGCCCGGGCGGCAGTGCGGTTTTCGCAGTTTTGCTCACTTTGCGTGATCCTAAGTACTAGACGGTATGACAGCTCACATGCCGGCGGCCTCGGCAGCGGCTGGCGCGAGTTTGCCTGTCGCGGAAACTGACTCAGTCCGGGGCGCAACGGTGCCCACCAACGGTACGAGTGTTGAGTCGGGTGCGCAGGCACTTTCGGAGGTTGGGCATGTCGACGGGGGGTATCAGGCCGATCGCCGAGGGCGCTTCTGCGGGACAAATCTGGTCACGTGCGGTACCTCGTCGAGTGCCGCACGATACGTGCCGCGGGGCTTACAGCAAATCATGAGACAACAGGAACCTTCTGTGTCGTAGCGGTGGCGGCGAGCTGATCATGACCGGTTTGGTAACGAATAGCAGCCAATTCGCACCTCCTGGGCCAATCGTGTCGGGCAATGACGACCGGCCATTCAGGTTTCTAACTGGCCAGTAGCAAGTATTGGCGATTTCTCTAAAAACACGCACCGGCGGCGCTTTCTCCGTTATTTTTAGAACAGGTTCCACTTATCGCGTGTGGATGGTGTCGGGAGAAGTGTTGAGTATCAACCCATTTGATGATGACAAGGGCAGCTTTTTGGTTCTGGTCAACGACGAAGAACAGCACAGTCTGTGGCCGGCCTTTGTCGATGTTCCAGCGGGATGGCGAGTGGTTTTCGGTGCGGCGGATCGTGCTGCCTGCTTGGACAACATAGAGCAGAACTGGCCCGACATTAGGCCAAAAAGCCTGCGCGAGAGGGTGGCACAGGGTCGGACTGTTGATCATTAAGCAGTGGGCGGGGACCGATGGAATGTGATCACGGGGCGCTTCCGCTTACGCGGGGGCAGCTGGATATCTGGCTGGCCGAGGAAACTGGTCACGCCGATAACAAGTGGCAGCTGGGCATGCTTGGCCGAATCGAGGGTGTCATCGAGCATGACCTTCTCGAGCGTGCCGTGCGTCATGTGGTGCACGAGGCCGAGCCGCTCAGAGCCGTCTTTTCTGAACGTGATGGTCAGGTATTTCAGACGGTAGTTGACTATCCAGACATCGAGCTTGCTCGCCATGATTTAACGGGCTCTTCGGATCCCATGGCTGATGCCTATCGGGTAGCGTCATCGATCCGGCGTAAGCCGATGCCCCTCAGTGGCCCGTTGTTCACGTTTGCGCTGATGCAGGCGCGAGCTGACGACTTCTATTTCTTCGTGTGCTGTCATCACATCGCGACAGATGGAATCGGCATGGGTCTGCTGTGTCATCGGATCGCGGCCGTCTATTCGGCGATCGCCACCGATACACCGATACCTCCGCCGATATTTGGATCGCTACGGAGTCTCATCGACTGCGAATCGGAGTACGAGGCCTCCGATGACTACGTTGATGATGAGGCGTATTGGGCGAACTGTGGCCCGCTGGAGAGCGATGCACAACATGGCCTGGCGCCGGCCGCCGCACGTCAAACTGTCGAGTACGAGCCTTCTGCGCCAGTCCAGCTGGATCCGTCCGTTGTCGCCAAGACTCGCGAGTTGTCGCATGCGTTGGGGGTGCGTCGCGCCGCCGTGATCACGGCGGCATGTGCGCTGCTGGTGCACGGTGAGGTCGGTGGTTCGCAGGTCGTACTCGACTTTCCGGTAAGTCGGCGGGTACGCCCAGAAGCGCTGTTCGTGCCGGGAATGAGTTCCGGTGTTGTGCCGCTGAGGTTGACGATGTCGCCGGCGACCACGGTGGCGTCCTTCTGTGAACACGTCGATACGCGGATCCAAGAAGCGTTGCAGCATCAGAGGTTTCCGTTACGTGCCATCGAGAGCAAGACGGGATTCCAGCGCGGCGGGCAGGCGTCGCATCGTGCGGCCATCAATTTCATCCCCACCACCCGTTTGGCGGACTTTGCCGGAGCCGCGGGATCAGGGACCGTGACCCACACGGGGCTTGTGGATCAGTTTGGGCTGGTCTTCATCAAGAACGATGAAGAGTTGTTCCTGAGCACGTCGGGCGTGGGAGCCTTGTTCACCGACTGCGATGCGCGCGCTCTCGCAGACCGCTTCGAGCGGGTGCTGTCGGCGATGACCGCAGCTCCGGACCTGTCGCTTTCGGCGATCGATGTTCGTGATGAGGCCGACTGTCCTCCATTGGATGTGTGGAGCAATCGGGCGGCGTTGATTCGGCCGGTGCGCGAGCCGGTGTCGATTCCTGCGGTGTTCGCTGAGCAAGTGGCTCGTGATCCGCGTGCCGTGGCGGTCAGCTCAGACGGCAGTGCGATGACCTATCGCGGGCTGGATGCGGCAGCGAATCGCCTGGCGCACTTGTTGGTTGCTCATGGCGTGGGGCCCGGGCAGCGGGTGGCGCTGTTGTTCTCGCGGTCTGTCGAGGCGATCGTGGCGATCATGGGGGTACTGAAAACCGGTGCGGCGTACGTGCCCATCGATCCATCGGTGCCTGCCGCACGGATGGAATTTGTGCTGGCCGATGCCGGACCCGCTGTTGCCGTGAC
This sequence comes from Mycobacterium sp. D16Q16, assembly GCF_002013745.1. NCBI lineage: Bacteria > Bacillati > Actinomycetota > Actinomycetes > Mycobacteriales > Mycobacteriaceae > Mycobacterium > Mycobacterium sp. D16Q16. Next base: position 178,545 of record NZ_MAEY01000005.1, on the reverse strand, counting down.
CACGGCCGATCTGGTGGATCGGTTGGACGGGCGCGGAGTGACGGTGATCGATATCAACGACCGCGCGGTGTATGGCCAGCCCAGCACTGTCTTGCCGGTGATGCCAGGCCCCGACGATATCGCCTATCTGATCTACACCTCGGGCACCACTGGAGTGCCGAAAGGTGTTGCCATTCCGCACCACAACGTGACGAGGTTGTTGGAGGCGATCGACGCCGATCTGGAGCTGACCCCGGGGCAGGTGTGGACCCAGTGCCATTCACTGTCCTTCGACTTCTCGGTATGGGAGGTATTCGGTTCCCTGCTCCATGGTGGGCGATTGGTGGTGGTTCCCGATGCCGTAACGCGCTCGCCCGAAGATCTCCACGCGCTGCTCGTCCGGGAACGCGCTGACGTGTTGAGTCAAACGCCGTCGGCGTTTTATGCCTTGCAGTCGGTGGATGCCGTGCTGCCGGAACATCAGCAGCTGGGACTGGAGGTGGTGGTGTTCGGCGGGGAAGCCCTGACGCCCTCGCGCCTCGGGAACTGGTTGGCCGATCATCCGGGGGGACCTCGGTTGATCAACATGTACGGGATCACCGAGACGACGGTGCACGCTTCGTTCCGCGAGATCACTGTTGCAGATGTGAACACAGCGGCCAGCCCGATCGGGGTTCCGCTGGCCGATCTGTCGTTCTTCGTTCTCGATGATTGGTTGCGTCCGGTACCCGCGGGTGCGGTCGGAGAGTTGTACGTGGCCGGTGCGGGTTTGGGCTGCGGCTATGTCGGCCGACAGGCGTTGACGGCGACTCGGTTCGTGGCGTGTCCATTTGGTGGCCGTGGTGCACGGATGTATCGCACCGGGGACCTGGTGTGCTGGGGTCTCGACGGGCAGCTGCAGTATCTGGGGCGCGCCGATGAGCAGGTGAAGATTCGTGGATACCGCATCGAACTGGGCGAAATCCAGTCGGTGTTGACGACATTCGGTGGCGTGGAGCAAGCGGTCGTGATTGCCCGGGAGGATCGTCCGGGAGACAAGCGTCTGGTCGGCTATATCACCGGCACTGCGGAGTCCACAGTCCTGCGTACCGCCATGGCGGAGCGGTTGCCGTCATACATGGTGCCCGCAGCGATTGTGGTCTTGGAAACCATCCCGTTGACGGTCAACGGCAAACTGGATAGAAGGGCCCTGCCCGCACCGGAGTACCGACACGCCGATCAGTTCAGGGCAGCGACCACTCCGACCGAGGAGATCCTGACCGGCATCTACGCCCAGATCCTTGGTCTGGACCACGTCGGTATCGACGACTCGTTCTTCGAACTCGGTGGGGACAGCATCCTGGCAATGCAGGTGTGCTCGCGAGCGCGTGCAGCGGGACTCGCGTGTCGACCGCGCGACATTTTTGTTCAGCAGAGTGTGGCCCGACTGGCCCGGGCCGTCGCTGTAACGAGCGGCGCCGAGGAGCCGATCGATGAGGGCCTCGGGCCGATTTTCGCGACACCGATCATGCGGTGGTTGAAGAGCCGGGAAGGCGCAGACGGGTCGATCCGTGAGTTCAACCAGACGGTGCTGGTGCAGGCGCCCGCCGACACCACTGAGGATGACGCCGTCGTCATGGTGCAGGCCTTGCTGGATCGCCACGCGATGCTGCGGCTGCGCGCGGATGACGACGGTACCGGCGGATGGTCGTTGACGGTGCCCGCGGCGGGTGCGGTGGACTCGCGTGAGTGCCTGCGCACGGTGGATGAGTTATCCGATGAGGCGCTGGCGGCGGCGCGGTCACGGTTGGATCCGGCCGCCGGGGTGATGCTGAGCGCGCTCTGGGTGGCATCCGTGAGGCAGCTGGTGTTGATCGTTCATCACGTGGCTGTCGACGGTGTGTCATGGCGAATCATGGTGGAAGATCTCAACATCGCGTGGGCGCAGCACCGCCGTGGCCAGCCGGTGGTCCTGCCGCCGACGGGTACATCGTTCGCGCGGTGGGCCGAACTACTGGTCCAGTCTGCGCGGCACCCGAAGATCGTGGAGCAGGTACAGGCGTGGCGGCGGACGGCGTCGGCCCCAGCAGTGTTGTCAGCGGTGCGTGCCGAGACGGATACCTACGAGAACGCAGGGCAGCTCTCGGTATCGCTGGACGCCGAGACCACCCGCGTACTGCTCGGCGAGGTGCCGACGGCGTTTCACGCCGGGGTACACGAGATCCTCTTGATCGCATTCGGATTGGCGGTGGCAGAGTTCGCCGGCAGCGTTGGCACGCCCATCGGTATCGACGTTGAGGGGCACGGACGCCACGAGGAATTGGCGGATCTGGACGGAGCCGCCGAGCGCTGTACGGATCTATCGCGCACTGTCGGCTGGTTCACCGCCAAGTACCCGGTGTCGTTGGCGCTGGGCGGGTTGCGCTGGGCCCAGGTCGTGGACGGTGACGTGGCGCTGGGGGCGGTGATCAAAGACGCCAAGGAGCAGCTTCGCACCCAACCGGTAGGCGTGTCCTACGGTCTGCTGCGTTACCTCAACACCGATGTTGACCTGGAATCGCCCGACCCCGCAATCGCGTTCAACTATCTGGGCCGCCTCGGCGGGGCGTCCGCTGACGCGTGGCGAATCTGCCCCGAGGGTCTGTCGTTGACCCGTGTCGCCGGGTTGGTGCCCACGGTGCTGGGACACAGCGTGGAACTCAACGCCGCCACTGTCGACACCGACACCGGGCCGCATCTGAACGCCGACTGGACCTGGGCGCTCTCGGTACTCGATCACACGCAGGTCGGCAGGCTGAGTCAACTGTGGTTCGACGCTCTTGCCGGTATCTGCGCGCATGTACGAAGAGGCGGAGGCGGATTAACTCCATCGGATGTGGCTCCTGCCGAGCTGAATCAGCGGCAGATCGACCAGCTGAGTCGGCAGCACCGCATCGCCGATGTGCTGCCGCTGACTCCCTTACAGCAGGGTCTGCTCTTTCATGCCGGCGCCGCACAGGGGTCCGACGATGTCTATGCGATGCAGCTGAGTATCGCGATGAGTGGGTCACTCGAGGCGGACCGCCTCCGCGATGCCGTTCATACAGTGGTGGGACGGCACCCACATCTGGCGGCACGTTTTTGCGAACAATTTGAGCATCCGGTGCAGATCATTCCCGTCGATCCCGAAGTGCCCTGGCAGTATGTCGAACTGGATGCCGACCGTGGCGCCGACGATCAGATCAGCGAGTTCTGTGCCGCCGAACGCAGGGCGGTGTGCGACCTCGAGAATCAGTCCGCAGTCCGGGCCGCGCTTATTCGCATTGCTGAAGACCGACATCGTTTCGTCCTGACCGCTCACCACATTGTGCTCGATGGGTGGTCGATGCCGATCCTCATGCAGGAGATCTTCGCCAGCCTCGGCGGACAGCGACTGCCCGCCGCCGCGTCATATCGCAGCTTTGTGACCTGGTTGACGGAGCGGGATCGTGCTAGCGCCCATGCAGCGTGGCGCGAGGCACTGGCCGGTCTCGACAGTCCGACATTGGTCGGCCCGGCCGGTCGAGAAGTATTGGGATACCGAGGCGTTGAATCCTTCCGGCTATCGGAGGCGACCACGCTGGCGATCGGGGACCTGGCGCGTTCGCATCACACCACCGCCAATACCGTGCTTCAGGGCGCATGGGCGTTGCTCCTGAACTCTCTGACCGGTCGGCATGATGTCGCCTTCGGCACGACGGTCTCAGGACGCCCGGCCGAGGTCCTCGGCGCGGAATCAATGGTCGGGCTGCTGATCAACACGGTGCCGGTGCGGGCGAACCTCACGCCGGCGAGCACCACCTCAGATCTGTTGCACCAATTGCAGAGTGCTCACAACGACACCCTTGAGCACCAGCACCTGGCGCTGAGCGACATCCACCGGATCACCGGTCAGGACAAGCTATTCGACACACTTTTGGTGTTCGAGAACTACCCGATCGATACCTCCGCGCCATTGAGTGTCGGCGGTCTGTCGATCACCGAATTCGGTTTCCGTGAGTCCAACCACTACCCGCTTGCCGTGCAAGCTCTACCGGGCCCTGAATTGGTTCTTCGTGTTGAATACGACACCGATATCTTCGATCTTGTTGCCGTAGAGGGTCTATTTGAGCGGCTGAAGACGATTCTGGCGGCGATGATGGCTGACCCTGGTCGCGTGTTGTCATCGATCAATCTGCTGGACGACGCTGCGCACGCCCGCCTGGACCAGTGGAGCAACCGGGCAGATCTTACAAAACCCGCAGGCACAGAATCTATTCCGGCATTATTCGCGCAGCAGGCGGGACGCACACCGGATGCGGTGGCAGTGACCTTCGAGGGCCGGTCGATGACGTACCGGGAACTCGATGAGGCCGCCGACCGGTGCGCGCGCGTACTGGCCCAACAGGGCGCGCGCCCGGGCGAGGTTGTGGCGCTGCTGTTCTCCCGCTCGGCGGAGGCCATCGTGGCGATCTTGGCCGTGCTGAAAACCGGCGCGGCGTACATCCCGGTTGACCCGGCGCTGCCGACTTCCCGTATCGAGTTCATGGTGGCCGATGCCATGCCGATCCTTGGTGTCACCACCGCGGAACAGCGCTCACGTCTAGACGGGCTTGACCTCACGGTCGTCGACATCAGTCAGGCAACGGGTACTGCCGCCGACGTCTGCTGCGGCACCGAGCTGGTGTCCCCGCACCCCGATGACATCGCCTACATCATCTATACCTCGGGGACCACCGGCGTGCCGAAAGGTGTTGCCATTGCGCATCGCAACGTTCCCGGACTCTTCGGCTCATTGGACACAAACGTTCCATCGGGACCCGGACAGGTATGGGCGCAGTGGCATTCCTATAGCTTCGATGTCTCGGTGTGGGAGATCTTCGGTGCGTTGCTGTACGGGGCACGCCTGCTGGTGGTACCCGAGGCGGTCGCCGCATCGCCCGACGATTTCCATGAGTTGCTTGTCGCCGAGCACATCAGTGTGCTGAGTCAGACCCCTTCTGCCGCCGGCATGATCTCGCCGCGCGGCCTGGACTCGGCGACATTGGTAGTGGCGGGCGAGGCCTGTCCACCCGAGCTTGTGGACCGTTGGGCGCCCGGGCGGGTGATGATCAACGCCTACGGCCCCACCGAGGCCACGGTGTACGCGTCGATCAGCGCGCCGCTTATCGCGGGCCCCGCGGTGCCGATCGGTGTACCGGTGTCGGGCGTGGCGTTGTTCGCGCTGGACGCGTGGATGCGCCCGGTCCTGCCCGGGGTGGTCGGCGAGTTGTATGTGGCCGGCCGCGGTGTGGGCCTTGGCTATTGGCGCCGTTCGGGTTTGACGTCGGCACGGTTCGTGGCCTGCCCGTTCGGCGAGCCCGGTGCGCGCATGTACCGCACCGGAGACTTGGTGCGGTGGGGTGCCGACGGGCAGCTGCAGTATCTGGGCCGTGCCGATGAGCAGGTCAAGATTCGTGGGTACCGCATCGAACTCGGCGAAATCCAGGCGGCGCTCGCCGCGCTCGACGGGGTAGCCCAGGCCGTGGTGATCGCCCGTGAGGACGTACCGGGTGATCAGCGCCTGGTCGGCTACGTCACCGGCAGCGCCGACCCGAGCCAGATCCGCGCTCTGCTGGCGGAGCGGCTGCCGAGGTACATGGTGCCAGCCGCGATAGTGGCGATCGATGCCGTGCCGCTGACGGTCAACGGCAAGCTCGACAGACGAGCGCTGCCCGTGCCGGACTACGTGGATGACGAGCACTACCGAGCACCGGCCAACCCGGTCGAGGAAATCCTCGCCGATATCTACGCCCGAGTTCTCGGACACGAGCGCGTCGGTGCCGACGACTCGTTCTTCGACCTTGGCGGAGATTCACTGTCCGCGATGCGTCTGATCGCCGCCATCAATGCATCGCTCAATACAGGTATCGCTGTGCGCGTCTTGTTCGACGCGCCCACGGTGTCCCAGCTGGCAGACCGTGTCGGTGGGGAAGAGGCTCGGCTGGCGCCGTTGGTGGCAGGCGAGCGGCCCGCCGTGCTACCGCTTTCGTTCGCTCAATCGCGCTTGTGGTTCCTGGACCAGTTGCAGGGTCCCTCACCGGTTTACAACATGACAGCCGCGTTTCGGTTGGACGGGGAGCTGGATGCCGATGCGTTGGGTGCGGCGCTGGCGGATGTGGTGGATCGTCATGAGAGCCTGCGCACTCTATTCGCGGCTCCCGGCGGTATCCCCCGCCAAGTGGTGGTGGATCGGGGGAACGCCGACTTCGGCTGGGAGATCATCGATGCCGCCGACTGGAACGCGCTGCAGATCCAGCGTGCCGTGGATGCCGTGTCGTGGCACGCTTTCGATCTGTCCGCCGAAGTACCCATGAAAGCAAGGCTTTTCCGCGTCTCCGCGGACAAGCATGTGCTGGTGGTGGTGGTGCACCACATCGCCGCCGACGGTTGGTCGATCGCTCCATTGGTGGCCGATTTGGGGCTCGCCTATGCCGACCGGTGTGGCGGGCGTGCTCCGGGTTGGGCCGACTTATCAGTGCAGTACGCCGATTACACCCTGTGGCAGCGAGCGCAATTCGGTGACCTTGAGGACAGCGACAGCCGTATCGCAGGGCAGCTGGCGTACTGGGAAGGCGCGTTGGCTGGGATGCCGGAACGCATCGCGCTGCCCACCGATCGGCCGTACCCGTTGATGGCTGACCACCACGGGGCGACGATCGCGGTGGACTGGCCCGTGGAGTTGCAGCGACAGGTTGCGCGGGTGGCTCGCGAACCCAACGCGACCAGCTTCATGGTGGTGCAGGCGGCGCTGCTGGCGCTGCTCGCCAAGCTCAGTTCCAGTTCTGATGTGGCGGTGGGCTTTCCGATCGCCGGGCGTCGCGATCCCGCTCTCGATGAGCTGGTCGGCTTCTTCGTCAACACGTTGGTGCTGCGGGTGGACCTGGCCGGGGATCCCACCGTTTCCGAGCTTCTGGCCCAGGTGCGTGCTCGCAGCCTGGCCGCCTATGACCACCAGGACGTGCCCTTCGAGGTACTTGTCGAGCGAATGAACCCGACTCGCTCCCTTTCTCATCACCCACTGATTCAGGTGGCGCTGGCGTGGCAGAGCATCGGCGGACATGACATCAACGATTCAGCGGCCAATGTGGCATTGGGCGATGTACGCGCCACCCAGATGCCGGTGGAAACACACACGGCGCGAATGGATCTGAACTTCTCGCTGGCCGAACGCAGGACGCCGACCGGCGAGGCGGCCGGAATCGGCGGGACGGTGGAATTCCGCACCGATGTGTTTGACGCCGACTCAATCCGTACGCTGGTCGCTCGTCTCCAGCGCGTTCTGACGGCCATGACAGCAGAGCCGGCGGCGAGGTTGTCGTCGGTTGAGGCACTCGATGACGCTGAGTACTCCCGATTAGCGGCGCTCGGCAACCACGCGACCTTGTCGCGTCCGGCGCCGAGGGCGGTGTCGATTCCCGGGCTCTTCGCTGAGCACGTGACGCGCGCCCCCGAGGCGGTCGCGGTGACCCACGGCCAGAATTCGTTGACGTACCGCGAACTTGACGATGCCGCGAACCGATTGGCGCACGTACTGATCAAGCGGGGAGTGGGCCCGGGACAGTGTGTCGCGCTGTTGATCAACCGGTCGGCTGAAGCCATCGTGTCGATCCTCGCGGTCCTCAAGACCGGGGCGGCGTATCTGCCCATCGATCCGTCGGTGCCGGATGCGCGGTTGGAGTTCGTGCTGGCGGACGCCGCGCCGGTCGCCGTGGCCACCACCGCCGAGAGGGCCGATCGGCTACGTCGGGATGGCTTGGCGATCATTGACGTGGACAGCGTCGATGCCGACGCTGTGGAGGTGCATCTCCGCGAGGCACTACCCGCACCGGGTGCGGACGATATCGCCTATCTGATCTACACCTCGGGCACCACGGGCGTGCCCAAGGGTGTTGCCCTCAGCCATCACAACGTGACGCAGTTGCTCGAGTCGCTCGATGCGGGGCTGCCGCACCCCGGAGTGTGGTCGCAGACCCACTCGCTGGCCTTCGATGTCTCGGTCTGGGAGATCTTCGGTGCCCTGCTGCGGGGCGGGCGGGTGGTGGTGGTTCCCGAGGAGGTGACCAACTCACCCGACGATTTCCATGCGTTGCTCGTCCGCGAACGGGTCCGTGTGATCACTCAAACACCCTCTGCCGTCAGAGTGTTGCCGCGGGAAGGCCTGGAGTCGGCGGCATTGGTGGTAGTTGGTGAAGCCTGCCCACCGGAGGTGGTCGATCAGTGGGCACCCGGGCGGGTAATGATCAACGCCTACGGTCCCACCGAGACCACCATGTGTGTGGCGATCAGTGCGCCACTACAGGCAGGGCGGGGTGTGCCCATCGGCTCGCCGGTGCCCGGTGCCGCGCTCTTTGTGCTCGACGAGCGGTTGCGCCCTGTCCCGTCCGGGGTGATCGGCGAGCTGTACGTGGCCGGTGCGGGGTTGGGATACGGCTACGTGGGCCGGACCGGCTTGACGGCCGCGCGGTTTGTGGCGTGTCCCTTTGTCGGCGCGGGAGCGCCCGTGCAGCGGATGTATCGCACCGGGGATCTGGTGTGCTGGGGTGCTGACGGACAACTGCAGTATCTGGGCCGCGCCGACGAGCAGGTCAAGATCCGTGGCCATCGCATCGAACTTGGTGAGGTGCAGGCCGTTTTGGCGAGCCTCGAGGGCGTCGAGCAGGCAGTGGTGATCGCGCGCGAGGATCGTCCGGGGGACAAGCGGTTGGTCGGCTACATCACCGGGACCGCCGAGTCTGGCGAGTTGCGTACCGCGATGGTGGATAGGTTGCCGTCATACATGGTGCCCGCGGCGATCGTGGTCTTGGACGCCATTCCGTTGACGGTCAATGGAAAACTCGACTTCCGGGCTCTTCCCGCTCCTGACTACCGTGACCGCGACCGGTATCGCGCCCCGGCGGATGCCGTCGAAGAGGTTCTCGCCGATATCTACGCTCAGGTCCTCGGACTGGATCGAGTGGGCGTCGACGACTCCTTCTTTGATCTTGGCGGCGACAGCATTCTCTCGATGCAGGTGGTGGCGCGGGCCCGAGTTGCCGGCCTGGTGTGCCGTCCGCGCGATGTCTTCGTCGAGCAGAGTGTTGCCCGGCTGGCGCGGGTGGTCGATGTGGCCGCAGATTCACGCGGCCCGATTGATGAAGGGGTGGGGCCGGCAATGGCCACGCCAATCATCCAGTGGCTGAGTGATGTTGACGGTCCGACTGGTGAGTTCAATCAGACCGTGTTGCTGCAGGCTCCCACAGATGTCACCGAGGATGACGTCATAGCGGTAGTGCAGGCCTTGCTGGATCGCCACGCCATGCTGCGGCTGCGCGCCGAGGACGACGGCGTCGCCGGGTTGTCGTTGACGCTGCCCGAGCCGGGCGCGGTGGGCGCGCGAGGCTGCCTGCATGTGGTGGAAGCGTTGTCCGACGAGGTGTTGGTAGCGGCGCGATCGCGGTTGAATCCGCCCGCCGGAGTGATGCTGAACGCGCTGTGGGTAACTGCCGCCGCCCAGCTGGTTCTGGTGGTACACCACATGGCGGTCGATGGCGTCTCATGGCGAATTCTTCTGGAAGACATCAATATTGCGTGGGCACAACGTCGTGTCGGGCAACCCATAGCGCTACCGGCCGCCGGGACATCGTTTCGGCGCTGGGCCGAATTGTTGGACGCGTATGCGCGGCATCCTGAGGTGGAGCGGCAGGCGCAGACGTGGCGCCAGGTGGCGGCGACCGCACCGGTTCTACCGGCGGCACACCCCCAGATAGACACCCACGAGAGTGCGGGACAGCTGTCGGTATCGCTCGACGTCGAGACCACCCGGATGCTGCTCGGCGAGGTTTCTACCGCGTTTCATTCAGGGCCACAAGACATTCTGTTGATCGCATTTGGTCTCGCGGTAGCTGAATTCTCAGGTACCGGAGCCTCGCCAGTCGGCATCGACGTCGAGGGGCACGGACGGCACGAGGATCTAGCCGCCGAGGTCGATCTGTCGCGCACGGTCGGGTGGTTCACCGCCAAGTACCCAGTGGCGTTGACACTCGGCGGACTGCCCTGGGCCCGTGTGGCGGCCGGGGATGTCGCGTTGGGCGCGGTGATCAAGGGCGCCAAAGAGGAGCTCCGATCGCTGCCGGATCCGCTGACCTACGGGCTGCTGCGCTATCTGAATGCCGACGTCGATCTGGACACGGCCGACCCAACGGTCGCCTTCAACTATTTGGGTCGACTGGGGGGCGCCGGTACTGAGCCATCCGATGATCTGTGGCGGATCTCCACGGAGAGCATGTCGTCGACCGGGGCGGCCGCAGCGATACCCATGCCGTTGACGCACACGGTGGCACTGAACGCGGGCACCCTCGACACCGATATCGGCCCACAGCTACAAGCCAATTGGACCTGGGCGTCGTCGATGTTCGACTCTGCCCAGATCACCCGTCTGAGCCGGCTGTGGTTCGAGGCGCTGGTCGGCATCTGTGCACACGTGCGGCAGGGTGGGGGCGGACTGACCCCGTCGGATATCGCGCCTGCCCTGCTCAGCCAGCGACAGATCGACGAGTTGGAGCAGCAGTATCGGATCGCAGATGTATTGCCGCTAAGTGCATTACAGCAGGGTTTGATCTTTCACAGCAGCGCAGGAAATGGGCCTGAGGATCTCTATGTGGTGCAGCTCGACATCACGGTCGACGGGCCACTTGATCAGCACCGTCTGCACGATGCCGTGCAAACGGTGGCGCGTCGCCACCCGCACCTGGCAGCGCGGTTCTGCGAGCAGTTCGACCAACCGGTGCAGGTCATCCCCGCCGATCCCACTGCGGGGTGGAGATATGTCGATCTGAGTATCGACACCGAGGTCGAATTCCTCAGTGCCGAAACGGAAGGGCGGGTCCAGCGGGAGTGCGCCGCCGAACGTGCCGCGGTCTGTGATCTGTCTGACCCGCCGGCTTTCCGGGTTGCCTTGATTCGCATAGGGCACGATCGGCACCGATTTGTGCTCACCAACCACCACATTGTCCTCGATGGTTGGTCGCTGCCAATCCTGCTGCACGAGATTTTCGCCGGTTATCGCGGGCAGCGGTTGCCCGCGGCCACTCCGTACCGGAGTTTCATCGGCTGGCTGGCAGACCGGGATCACGCGGGGGCCCAGGCGGCCTGGGGTGAGGTGCTCGCGGGTTTTGACACACCCACACTCGTCGACTCGCGGCAGAAATCGGTGCGCGGGTATCGGGGCGTGCGGGCGCATCGGGTGTCCGAACAAACCACCCGAGCAGTTGGTGAACTGGCGCGATCGCAGCACACCACCGTCAACATCGTGTTGCAGGGCGCCTGGGCGCTGCTGCTCACCTCATTGACCGGTCACCACGATGTCGCCTTCGGCACCGTGGTCTCCGGGCGGCCGGCGGAGGTGGTGGGCGCGGAATCGATGGTGGGCCTGATGATCAACACCGTGCCGGTGCGTGCGGATATCACCCCACAAACGACCACCGTCGATCTGCTTGATCAATTGAAGCGCTCCCATGCCAAGACCCTGGAGCATCACCATTTCTCGCTCAGCGAGATTCACCGCATCGCCGACCACGATCGACTGTTCGACACGCTGTTCGTCTTTGAGAACTATCCGGTGGATAGCGGCGCGTTGTCAGGCGTGGACGGGATCACAGTCACCGACATCACCAGCCACGAATCGACCGATTACCCGCTGACGATGCAAGCCATACCCGGTGAAGAACTGCGGCTGCGTATCGAATACGACACGGCGGTTTTCGACGCTGCCGATATCGAAGCCCTCGCGCACCGTGTCGAGGCGGTGTTGGAGGCGATGACCTCCGATCCGGGCCGGTCCCTGTCGGCGATAGAGATGCTCGACGGAACGGAGCGTGCCCGGCTGCAGCGGTGGGGTAATCGAGCCGTGCTGAAACGTCTCCCAGCGCCGGCGTCGGTGCCGCAGCTGTTTGCCGCGCAGGTGGCGCGTATGCCGGAGGCGGTGGCACTGGTCTGCGGGCACCGGTCATTGACGTATCGGGAGCTCGATGAGGCGTCAAACCAGTTGGCGCACCTTCTCATTGGCCGCGGAGTCGGGCCGGGCGAGCGAATCGCGTTGATGTTCCCCCGTTCGGCTGAGGCAGTCGTGGCGATCTTGGCGGTGCTCAAGACCGGCGCGGCTTACCTACCGATCGATCCAGCGCTGCCGTCGGCCCGCGTCGAGTTCATGGTGTCTGACGCAGCGCCGATCGCGGCCGTCACCACCACGATGTTCGTGAACCGCTTCACCGGGTACGACGTGATGATCTTCGATGTCGAGGATTCCGCTGTTGCCGCCCAGCCGAGTACCGCAGTGCCGCCGCCGGATCCGGATGACATGGCCCACATCATTTACACCTCGGGCACTACCGGGTTACCCAAGGGCGTCGCAGTCAGTCAGCGCAACGTGACGCAGCTGTTCGACTCGTTACAGATCGGCGTATCGCTGGAGCCGGGACAGGTGTGGACACAGTTCCACTCGTACGCGTTCGACTTCTCGGTGTGGGAGATCTGGGGTGCGCTGCTGCACGGTGGACGGCTGGTGGTGGTGCCCGAGCTAGTGGCCCGTTCGCCGCATGACTTCCACGAGCTGCTGGTGCGCGAACAGGTGACGGTGCTGACGCAAACCCCGTCGGCGGCGTCGATGCTGGCGGTCGATGGTCTAGAGGCCGTGTCGCTGGTCATCGGCGCGGAGCCCTGTCCGCCGGCATTGGTGGATCGCTGGGCGCCGGGTCGGGTGATGGTCAACGTTTACGGCCCTACCGAGACGACGATGTGGTTGTGTGCCAGTGCTCCTTTGGAGGCAGAGGCGGGCCCACCGCCGATCGGCTCGCCGACTGCCTGGGCGTCGTTCTTTGTGCTGGACGAGTGGCTGCGTCCGGTGCCTACAGGCGTGGTCGGTGAGTTGTACCTGGCCGGTGCGGGAGTCGGCATGGGGTACTGGTGTCGCTCGGGCCTGACCGCGTCTCGGTTCATGGCCTGTCCGTTCGGTAAGCCCGGAACGCGCATGTACCGCACCGGCGATCTGGTGCGTTGGCGCGCCGACGGCCAGCTGGACTACCTCGGCCGCGCCGATGAGCAAGTCAAGATTCGTGGGTACCGCATCGAGCTCGGCGAGATCCAATCGGCGCTGACCGCGCTGGAGGGAGTTGATCACGCGGCGGTGATCGCGCGCGAGGACCGTCCGGGAGACAAGCGCCTGGTCGGTTACATCACCGGAAGCGCCGATCCGATCACCGTCCGTGCGGCGTTGGCAGATCGGCTGCCGGGCTACATGGTTCCCGCCGCGGTGATGGCGCTTGCGACATTGCCCGTGACGGTCAACGGCAAGCTCGACGTCCGGGCGTTGCCGGGGCCGGACTACCGGGATGCAGACCATTACCGTGCACCGGCAGGCGCGGTCGAAGAGATCCTGGCCGGAATCTTCGCGCGCGTGCTGGATGTGGAACGTGTTGGCGTCGACGATTCATTCTTCGATCTCGGTGGAGATTCCATCTCGACGATGCGTCTGGTCGCAGCGATCAACGCCAGCCTGAATACCGAATTTTCCGCGCGTACGGTCTTCGAGGCACCCACCGTCGCCCAGTTGGCTCCGCGTATCGGTGAGGGCACGGGGCGCCTGGAACCGCTGGTGGCGGGGGATCGACCCGCACTGGTTCCCCTGTCCTTCGCCCAGAACCGGTTGTGGTTCGTCGATCAATTACAGGGTCCCTCACCGGTTTACAACATGCCGGTGGGTCTGCGGCTACATGGGAGCCTTGATACCCGTGCGCTGGGTGCGGCACTGGGCGACCTCATCGGCCGTCACGAAAGCCTGCGCACGCGCTTCGAGGCACCCGGTGGAACGCCTCGGCAGGTGGTGGTATCGGAGGACGAGGCCGACTTCGGTTGGGACGTCGTCGATGCCACGACATGGCCGTCGAACCGCCTGGCTGAGGCGGTCGCTGCGGCAGTCTGCTACAGCTTTGACCTGGCAGCCGAAATACCCTTGCGGGCGACGCTTTTCCGTGTCGCCAGGGATGAACACGTGTTAGTGGCGGTGGTGCACCACATCGCTGCCGACGGGTGGTCCCTCACTCCGTTGGTTCGTGATCTGAGTGTGGCGTACGGCAGCCGATGCGCTGGCCACGCTCCCGACTGGGAGCCCTTGGCTGCGCAGTATGTCGACTACACGCTGTGGCAGCGTGCACAGTTGGGCGACCTCGATGACAGCGGCAGCCCTATCGCCGCGCAGTTGGCTTACTGGGAAGACACCCTCGCTGGCCTCCCCGAACGGGTGGCGCTGCCCACCGATCGGCCCTACCCGCCTATCGCCGATCAGCGCGGTTCCACCGTGGATGTTCAGTGGCCGGCCGAATTGCAGCAGCAGATACGCGTGGTCGCGAGCGAACACGGCGCGACCAGCTTCATGGTGATGCAGGCCGCGCTGGCGGTGCTGCTTTCTAGGCTCAGTGGGACTTCTGATGTGGCCGTTGGCTTCCCGATCGCGGGGCGCCGTGACCCGGCACTCGACGAGTTGGTGGGCTTCTTCGTCAACAATTTGGTGCTGCGCGTCGACTTGGCTGGTGACCCCACTGTGGCGGACTTGTTGGCCCAGGTGCGGCAGCGCAGCCTGGCCGCGTACGAGCATCAGGACGTTCCCTTCGAAGTCTTGGTGGAGCGGCTCAACCCCACCCGAAACCTGACTCATCACCCGCTCGTACAGGTGGCATTGGCTTGGCAGAATCTGCCATGGCAGGACGCAGGTCCCGCTGACGCGTTGCGTCTCGGCGACCTGAGGGTTACGCCGTTGCCGGTGGAAACCCAGACGGCCCGGATGGATCTGACGTTCTCACTAGGGGAACGCTGGACCCAGGCCGGAGAGCCCGCCGGGATCGGCGGCGCGGTGGAATTCCGTACCGACGTGTTCGACGCGCACAGCATCGAAACGCTGCTCGGGCGGTGGCGGCGGGTGGTGGCCGCAATGACTGCCGATCCCTCCCAGAGACTTTCGCGTATCGACGTGCTCGACGAGGCCGAGCACGCCCGCGTCGACGGCTGGGGCCACCGTGCGGTGTTAACCGTCCCGGCCCCGGCCCCTGTGTCGATTCCGTCATTGTTCGCCGAACAGGTCGCGCGTGCGGCCAAGGCAGTCGCGATCAGTTTCGACGGACGTGAGCTGACCTACGGCGAACTTGACGATGCCACAAACCGTTTGGCGCACAGACTCATCGCCCAGGGTGTTCGTCCAGGTGCGTGCGTGGCACTGCTGGCCGAGCGCTCCCCGGAAGCGATCATGGCAATGTTGGCGGTGCTGAAGACCGGGGCCGCGTATCTGCCGATCGACGTGGTACTGCCCGACGCACGCATCGAATTCATGCTTGCCGATGCCGCGCCGGCCACCGCGATCACCACGGCGGGTCTCGCCGATCGACTAGCCGGGTACGACTTGTCGATCATCGATGCCAGCGACACCGCGGATGCGGCTGCTCCCGCAGCGGATTCCGCACTGCCGCTGCCGGATCCGGATGATCTCGCGTACATCATCTATACATCGGGTACTACCGGTGTACCCAAGGGCGTTGCGATCACTCATCACAACGTGACGCAGCTGATGGGGACACGGGACACCTTCCTGGCGGGGCAGGTGTGGACACAGTGGCACTCCTATGCCTTCGACGCGTCGGTCGAAGAGATCTGGGGCGCGCTGCTGCATGGGGGACGGCTGGTCGTGGTGCCGGAGTCGGTAGCGCGCTCACCGGAGGACCTCACCGCCTTGCTGGTGGCCGAACAGGTCAGCGCGTTGAGCCAGACGCCCTCGGCCGTCGCGATGCTGGACCCCGAGGCTTTGGGATCGGTGTCCTTGTTGGTAGCCGGTGAGACCTGCTCGGCCGAGGTGGTGGACCGCTGGGCGCCCGGACGGCTGATGGTCAATGCGTACGGCCCGACCGAGACCACGATCTGCGCCTCACGGAGTACGCCGCTGAATGCCGAGTCGGCGGGACCGAACATTCCGATCGGTGCGCCGGTCTCGGGTGCGGCGATGTTCGTGCTGGACGGGTCGATGCGTCCGGTGCCCCCCGGTGTGGTTGGCGAGTTGTACATCGCCGGGCGCGGTGTGGGTGTGGGCTACGTGGGTCGAACCGGTTTGACGGCCTCGCGATTTGTGGCCTGTCCTTTTGTCGGCGCGGGAGCGCCGCCACAGCGGATGTATCGCACGGGTGATCTGGTGCACTGGGGCACCGACGGGCAGCTGCGGTATGTGGGACGCACCGATGAGCAGGTCAAGATCCGTGGGTATCGCGTCGAGCTCGGAGAAGTCCAGGCGGTCTTGGCGGGACTGGACGGGGTCGGGCAGGCGGCGGTGATCGCCCGCGAGGACCGTCCTGGTGACACGCGCCTGGTGGGCTACGTGACAGGCACGACGAATCCGGCCAAGTTGCGCGCCCAGCTTGCCGAACAGCTGCCGGCCTACATGGTTCCGGCCGCCGTCGTGGTGCTGGCGACGTTGCCGATGACCGTCAACGGCAAGCTCAACACCCGCGCCCTGCCGGCACCCGAGTATCAGGACATCGATCGCTACCGCGCCCCGAGCACCCTCACCGAGGAGATCTTGGCTGGAATCTACGCGCGGGTACTGGGGGTGGAACGCGTAGGCATCGACGACTCGTTCTTCGATCTGGGCGGCGATTCGCTGTCGGCGATGCGCCTGATCGCGGCGGTCAACGCCGACCTGGATGCCGCGATATCGGTGCGCACCGTGTTCGAAGCGCCGACGGTGGCTCAGTTGGCACCTCGCATCGGCGGGGAGTCGAACACGCTCGGCTCATTGGTGGCTCGCGAGCGGCCCGCGGAGATTCCGCTCTCGTTTGCCCAATCGCGGTTGTGGTTCCTGGATCAATTACAGGGGCCTTCGCCGGTCTACAACATGGCGACAGCGCTTCGAATCAGCGGGGACCTGGACGTCGGCGCGCTGGGCGCGGCGCTGGCCGATGTGGTGGCTCGCCACGAGAGCCTCAGAACCCTGTTCCAGGTGACGGGGGGAGTGCCGCAGCAGCTGGTTGTGCCCTCCGACCATGCTCACTTTGGCTGGGGTGTCGTCGATGCCACCGGTTGGACGGCGGAACAGCTACAGGAGGCCATTGGCGAGGCGGCGCGGCACACATTCGATCTGGCTACTGAAATACCGTTGAGCGCGCGGCTTTTCCGCATCACAGGCGACGAACACGTGCTGGCGGCCGTGCTACACCACATCGCGGCCGACGCCTGGTCGATCACCCCGCTGGTGGCCGACCTCGGGGTGGCCTACGCCAGCCGGGTCGCGGGCCAGGCCCCCGGCTGGGCGCCCCTGGCGGTGCAGTACGTCGATTACACGCTATGGCAACGTGCCGAATTCGGCGATCTCGACGATGGTGAGAGTCGCATCGCTACCCAGGTGACCTACTGGCAGGATGCGCTGTCGGGGATACCTGAACGGGTAGAGCTACCCACCGACCGGCCGTACCCGGCGGCCGCGGATCAGCGCGGCGCCACCGTTACGCTGGACTGGTCCGCTGACCTGCAACAGCAGATTGCAAGAGTGGCAAGGGAACACAACGCCACCAGCTTCATGGTGGTGCAGGCCGCTCTCGGGATACTGCTGGGCAAGCTCAGTGGAAGTACTGATGTCGCTGTGGGATTCCCGATCGCGGGGCGCCGAGACCCCGCCCTCGATGAGCTGATCGGGTTCTTTGTCAACACCTTGGTGTTGCGGGTAGACCTGGCCGGTGACCCGACAATCGCGGAGCTGCTTGCTCAGGTGCGAGGACGCAGCCTGTCCGCGTATGAAAACCAGGACGTGCCTTTCGAAGTGCTTGTCGAGCGGCTCAACCCCACCCGATCCCTGACCCACCACCCCCTGGTTCAGGTGGCGCTGGGTTGGCAGAACGTCCCTGGACAAGACAACAACACGTCCGGGCCCGGGTTGACCCTGGGGGACTTGGACGTCAGCCAGATGACGGCGGATACCCAGACCGCTCGGATGGATCTGAGCTTCTCGATGGCCGAACGCCGAACGCACAGTGGCGATCCCGCCGGTATCGGCGGAACGGTGGAGTTCCGCACCGACGTCTTCGACCGGACCAGCATCGAAACGCTGATCGACCGCTTCGAGCAGGTGGTCATGGCGATGACCGCCGACGTGGGCCAGCGCCTGTCGTCGATCGACGTGGTCGATGCGCAGGAGCATGCCCGCCTCGATGCCATGGGTAATCAAGCGATGCTGGGCCGGAAGCGAAGCGCACCGGTATCGGTCCTCGCGTTGTTCGGGGAACAGGTAGCGCGCACGCCGGAGGCGGTGGCGATCACCCACGACGAGCGTTCGATGAGCTATCGGCAACTCGATAGGGCCGCGAACCTGTTGGCGCACATGCTCATCGCGCAGGGCGCCGGTCCCGGAGGCTGCGTTGCGCTGCTGATGGAACGCTCCGCCGAAGCGATCATCGCCATGCTGGCGGTACTGAAGTCCGGAGCGGCGTATCTCGCGATCGACCCGGCGGTGCCTGCCGCGCGGATTGATTTCATGCTGGCGGACGCCGCGCCCGTCGTCGCGATGACCACCGGCGGTCTGGCCGAGCGGTTGGACGGTCGTGGGTTGGTGGTCATCGATGTCGGCGATATGTCGGATATCGATGACTCCATAGTGGATAACGAACTCGGTACCGCACTCCCGGACTCGGACCCCGAAGATATTGCCTACCTCATCTACACATCGGGAACCACGGGTGCACCCAAGGGAGTGGCCGTCACCCACCACAATATGACCCACTTGGCGCGGTCGACACCGAAGCACCTGCCGACGGATCAGGTATGGACGCAGTGTCATTCGTATGCGTTCGACTTCTCGGTCTGGGAGATCTGGGCTGCGCTGTTGAGCGGCGCACGCCTGGTGGTGGTCCCCGAGTCCGTCGTGACCTCCCCCGATGAGTTCCATGCGCTGCTGATCAGTGAGCGGATCAATGTACTCACCCAGACCCCCTCTGCGGCTGGCGCATTGTCGCCGCGGGGGCTGGAGTCGGTGGCGCTGCTTTTGGGCGGCGAGGCCTGTCCTGGTGAGGTAGTGGACCGTTGGGCACCGGGCCGGACGGTGATCAACGCCTACGGTCCCACCGAAATCACGGTCTACGCATCGATGAGCGCGCCGTTGACAGCTGGATCCGGGGCCGCGCCCATCGGTGCGCCCGTGCCGACATCGGCACTGTTCGTACTCGATGAGTGGTTGCGGCCAGTGCCGGTCGGTGTGACCGGCGAGCTGTACGTGGCCGGCGACGGTGTGGCCTGCGGATACCTGGGCCGGTCGGGGTTGACGTCATCGCGCTTTGTGGCGTGCCCGTTTGGTGAGTCCGGTGCGCGGATGTATCGCACCGGCGATCTGGTGAGCTGGCGAGCCGATGGCCAGCTGCAGTACCTCGGGCGTGCCGATGACCAGGTGAAGATCCGCGGGTACCGCATCGAACTCGGAGAAGTGCAGGCGGCGTTGGCTGCGCTGGATGCCGTATCGCAGGCAGTGGTGATCGCCCGCGAGGACCAACCGGGGATCAAGCGTCTGGTCGGTTACGTCACCGAATCGGTGATCGGGGCGGTGGACTCGGCCACGCTGCGAAATGCATTGGCAGACAGAGTTCCTGGATATATGGTCCCGAGCGCGATTGTTGTTCTGGATGCCTTGCCGTTGACGGTGAACGGCAAGCTCGATACCCGCGCGCTGCCGGTTCCGGAGTATCAGGACGTCGATCGATACCGCGCTCCGGCCGATGCGATCGAGGAGACACTGGCCGGCATCTACGCCCAGGTTCTCGGGCTCGATCGTGTCGGAGTCGACGATTCCTTCTTCGATCTGGGCGGCGACAGCATCCTGTCGATGCAAGTGGTTGCCCGGGCCCGGGCATGCGGTGTGACGTGTCGGCCCCGAGACATCTTTGTCGAGCAGACCGTGTCCAGACTGGCCCAAGTGGTCGGTATGGCCAGCGATGACACAGGTCCGCTTGACGAGGGTGTCGGGCCGGTGCTGGCGACCCCGATCATGCGCTGGCTGCGTGAGGTCGAAAAGTCCGGGGGCCCGATCGGCCAGTTCAATCAGACGGTGGTTATCCAGGCCCCGCCGGGAGCTACCGAGTCCGAGGTGACGGTTGTCCTGGGTGCGCTGCTCGACCGGCACGCCATGCTGCGGCTGCGCGCCGAGGTGGACGATGCCCGGGACTGGTCACTTCGGGTGCCTGAAAAGGGCTCAGTGCTGCCGCATCTCAACTCGGCGGACACGCTGTCCGATGAGGCGTTGATGATGGCGCGGTCGCGGTTGAATCCGGCCGCGGGAGAGATGGTCAGTGCGTTGTGGGTGACGTCTACGAGCCAGCTGGTGCTGATGATTCATCATCTGGCCGTCGACGCGGTGTCCTGGCGGATCTTGCTCGAAGACCTCAATATCGCGTGGGTGCAGCATCGCCAGGGTCAACCCGTGGCATTGCCGACGACCGGAACCTCCTTCGCCCGGTGGGCATCACTGCTCGGCGAGTACGCGCACACCGCGGCCGCGGTGGAACAGGCCGACAGCTGGCGCCGGGTGTTGGCCACCCCATCGGCATTGCCCGCGGTTCGGCCCGAGCTGGACACGTATGCCACTGCGGGCAATCTCACGGCGTCGCTGGATGCTGAGACGACCCGCGCGCTGTTGGGTGAGGTCCCGGCGGCGTTCCACGCTGGGGTTCAAGACATTCTGTTGATCGCTTACGCGTTGGCGTTAACCCAATTCCTTGGGGTCACCTTGCCGATAGGTATCGACGTCGAGGGACACGGCCGCGTGGAGGATCTCGGAGACATCGCTGCCAACATCGATCTATCCCGCACTGTCGGCTGGTTTACCTCCAAGTACCCGGTGGCATTGCGAGTAGCGAGCCATGTCGGGCGATCCGAGGGCGGGTTGCGCTGGGATCAGGTGGTGGCAGGTGATGCCGCACTTGGACGCGTGATCAAAGACGCCAAGGAGCAATTGCGGGCTCTGCCCGAGGGCATGACCTATGGACTGACGCGCTACCTCAACTCCGATATCGATCTGTCCGGACCGGATCCGGCCATTGGATTCAACTACCTCGGCCGACTGGGGGCGGCCGGCGCCGCACAGTCGGAGGCCCTCACCGAACTGTGGCAGGTCAGTCACGACGCAGCGGAGGTATCCGCCGCGGCCGCCGCGATCTCCATGCCCCTCGGACATACCCTGGAACTCAACGCGAGTACCGCCGAGACAGACTCCGGTCCAAGTCTTTACGCCAGTTGGACGTGGGCCCCCTCGGCACTTGACGATGCGCAGGTAGATCGACTCAACCAGCTGTGGTTCGACGCTCTGACCGGGATCTGCCTGCATGTGCGCGGGGGTGGCGGTGGCCTGACACCGTCCGACATCGCCCCCGCCCGCCTCACCCAGCAGGAGATCGACGAACTCGATCGAGACGACCCGATCGCCGACGTGCTGCCCCTGACACCCCTGCAGCACGGACTTCTGTTCCAGGCCAATGCCACTCGCGGTAACGATGATGACGTCTACGCCATGCAGCTCGATGTCACGGTAACTGGTCCGCTGGATGCGCAGCGGCTGCGTGAGGCGGTACGCGCAGTGATCAACCGCCACCCCAACCTGGCGGCCCGGTTCGACAAGAGATTCGACGAACCGGTGCAGATCATTCCGGCCAACCCCAGCGTGCCTTGGCAGTACCTCGACCTGTCCGCGAAGAAAACCGACAGGGACGACAGGCTGGGGGAGCTGTGTGCCGCCGAGCGGGCATTGGTGTGTGACCTGGCCAGCCAGCCGGCGTTCCGGGCGGCACTGATCCGCGTATCCGATGATGTTCACCGGTTTGTCATGACCTATCACCACATCGTGCTCGACGGTTGGTCACTGCCAATCTTGCTGCAGGAGATATTCGCCGGCTATTACGGACAGCGCCTTCCCGCGGCCGCGTCGTACCGCAGGTTCGTGACATGGCTGTCCGATCGAGATGTCGACAGTGCGCGCCAGGCCTGGCGCGACGTTCTCGCGGGATTCGACACCCCGGCGTTGGTCGCCCCCAAGGCCCGGACAACGTCAGGGCGACGTGCCACGGAGACCTACCGGTTGCCCACGGAGACAACAAGGGCTGCCAATGAATTGGCGCGTGCTGAACACACCACGGTCAACACCGTGCTGCAAGCGGCCTGGGCGCAGGTGCTGATGTGGCTGACGGGCCGGCACGATGTCGCCTTCGGTGTCGCGGTCTCAGGCCGGTCTGCGGAGGTGGCAGGTGCGGATTCAATGGTCGGCCTGCTGATCAACACTGTGCCGGTGCGAGCGACGATCACGCCGGACACCACCATCGCCGAGCTGCTGGACAATCTGCAGCGCCGCCATAGCGATACCCTCGACCACCAGCATCTGGCCCTCAGCGAGATCCACCATGCCGTCGGTCATGATCAACTGTTCGACACCCTGTTCGTCTACCAGAACTATCCGGTGGAGTCCGTGGCGTCATCGATGGCCGACGGGTTGGCCATCACCGAAGTCAGCGGCCGCGAGTACAACCACTACCCGCTGACCCTGCAAGCCATGCCCGGCAATGAACTGGTCCTGCGTGTCGAATTCGATACCGCCGTGTTCAGTGCGAACCGGGTGCGAAAGATCGTCGAGCGGTTCCAGCGAGTGCTGGAGGCCATGACGGGGGAGGTGCAGCAACAGTGAAAGCCGATGCCACCAGGCGCTTGTTGTCCATGGATCTGGGCGACACGGATGAGCGCACGGAGCTGGATGTGTGGGGTAACCGGGCGGCGCTGGACCGTCCCGTGACCTCGATGTCGATTCCGGCATTGTTCGCCGAGCAGGTGGCGCGTCATCCGGGCGCGGTGGCGGCCAGCTTCGGTGGCAGCCACGTGTCATACCGCGGACTCGATGAGGCCTCGGATCGGTTGGCGTACTGGCTTCTTGCGCACGGAGTGGGTGCTGGGCAGCGGGTGGCGTTGCTGTTCTCACGGTCGGTTGAGGCAGTCGTGGCGATCCTGGGGGTGTTGAAAACCGGTGCGTCGTATGTGCCGATTGACCCATCGGTGCCGGATGCCCGGCTGGAGTTCGTGCTGGCCGATGCTGAGCCGTTGGTCGCGGTCACCACTTCCGATCTGGCGAGCCGGCTGAACGGACGCGGGCTGGTGGTCATTGACGTTGGCGACGTCCCCGCCGAGACTGCTGCGGTTGATGGACGGCCAACATTGGTGACGCCCGGCGGCGATGATATCGCGTACGTGATCTACACCTCTGGAACCACCGGCGTCCCGAAAGGTGTTGCTATTGCGCACCATAATGTAACGCGGCTGATTGAGGCAATTGACGCCGAGCTGGAGTTGCCGCCGGGACAGGTTTGGTCCCAGTGTCATTCGTTGGCCTTCGATTTCTCGGTGTGGGAGATTTTCGGTGCATTGCTGCATGGTGGGCGGCTGGTGGTGGTGTCGGATTCGGTGGTGCGCTCACCCGAGCAGTTCCATGCGCTGCTTGTTGATGAACACGTCAATGTGCTGAGTCAGACACCGTCGGCGTTCTATGCGTTGCAGGCTCTGGACGCGACTCGGCCGAACGGTCGGCAGCTCGATCTTGCGGCAGTGATCTTCGGAGGGGAGGCGTTGGAGCCGCAGCGTCTGAGGGGGTGGTTCGAGGACCATCCAGGCTCACCGCGATTGATCAACATGTACGGGATTACCGAGACGACGGTCCACGCCTCGTTCCGTCAGATCGTTGCCGGCGACGTCGACGGCGCGGACAGCCCGATCGGAGTACCTCTTGGCCACTTGGCATTTGCGGTCCTGGACGACTGGATGCAGCCGGTAGCGGTTGATGTGGTCGGCGAGCTGTATGTGGCCGGCGCGGCTTTGGGTTATGGCTATCTGGGACGTGCGCCGTTGACCACCACCAGATTTGTGGCCTGTCCGTTCGGAGAGCCCGGTACCAGGATGTATCGCACCGGAGACCTGGTGTGCTGGGGCTCCGACGGACAACTGCGATATTTGGGACGGGCCGACGAGCAGGTCAAGATTCGTGGGCATCGCATCGAGCTCGGTGAAATTCAATCAGTGTTACTGGGTTTCGAAGGTGTCGACCAGGCTGTGGTTATCGCTCGCGAAGACCGTCCCGGAGATAGGCGGTTGGTCGCCTACATCACCGGCACGGCCGACCCGGTGGTGTTGCGTGACGGGTTGTCCGACAGGCTGCCCTCCTACATGGTCCCTGTCGCGGTGGTCACCTTGCGAGGCTTTCCGTTGACTGTCAATGGAAAACTCGACAAGAGCGCCTTGCCGGCCCCGGAGTATCGATCCATCGATCAATACCGCGCCCCGGCAAATCCGACCGAGGAGATCCTGGCCGGCATCTATGCGCAAGTTCTGGGCCTGGACCGCGTCGGTATCGACGACTCATTCTTCGACCTAGGTGGGGACTCGCTGTTGGCGATGCGTCTGGTCGCCGCGCTTAACCGGTCCATGGATGCCGGTCTAGAAGAGCGTGCGGTGTTCGACGCTCCGACGGTGGCGCAGCTGATGCTCCGCATCGGCGGTGACGAGCATCGACTGGAGCCCTTGGTAGCCGGCGAGCGGCCGGAGGTGATGCCCTTGTCTTTTGCGCAGAGCCGACTCTGGTTCATCGACCAATTGCATGGTCCTTCACCGGTTTACAATCTGGCGGTGGGGCTGCGCCTGCAGGGGCCCCTTGATGAGGATGCCCTTGGCTCGGCGTTCGTGGACGTGCTGAATCGCCATGAGAGCCTGCGCACGCTGTTCCCGGCGGTCGACGGGAAACCGCAGCAGCTGGTCGTCGCGGCCGAGGAGATCGAATTCGGCTGGGACGTTGTGGATGCGTCCGGATGGCCAGCAGGCCGGCTGGAAGAATCGATTGCAGATTCGGCGCGGCACAGTTTCAACCTCGCGACTGAGATCCCGGTGAGAGCAAGGCTTTTCCGCACTACCGAGGATGATCACGTATTGGTGGCGGTGGTGCACCATATCGCCGCGGACGGTTGGTCGGTTACCCCACTGGTCTCCGACCTGGGTGTGGCCTACGCCAGCCGGAATGCGGGGCAGGCCCCCGATTGGAAGCCATTGGCCGTCCAATACGCCGATTACACACTGTGGCAGCGCGCGCAGCTGGGCGTACTGGATGACAGCGAGAGCCGCATCTCCCGGCAATTGACCTACTGGGAAGAAGCGCTGGCCGAGATGCCCGAGCGTTTGGCGCTGCCGACCGACCGGCCGTATCCATTGGTGGCTGATCAACGTGGCTCCAGGGTGGACGTGAGCTGGCCGGCGGATTTGCAGCAGCAGGTCAATCGATTGGCCCGGGAACACAACGCGACGAGTTTCATGGTCATGCAGGCGGCCCTCGCTGTGCTGTTCTCCAAGCTCAGCGCGAGTTCTGATGTGGCGGTGGGATTCCCGATCGCCGGACGTCGCGACCCGGCGCTCGATGAACTGGTCGGGTTTTTCGTCAACACGTTGGTGCTGCGGGTTGACCTAGCAGGAGACCCCAGTGTCACCGAAGTGCTGGCTCAGGTGCGGGCACGCAGTTTGGGCGCTTTCGAGAATCAGGACGTGCCATTCGAGGTGCTCGTCGAGCGATTGAATCCGGCCAGGTCGCTGACCCATCACCCCTTGGTGCAGGTGATGCTGGCTTGGCAGAACGTGCCCGGACAGATAGGCGACTCTCGCGCCGGAGTGGCGTTGGCAGACCTGCAGCTCACGCAGCTACCGCTGGATACTCACTCGGCCCGGATGGATCTGTCGTTTTCGCTGTCCGAGTCTTGGACCGAATCAGGCGATGCCGCGGGGATTTCGGGGACGGTGGAGTTTCGCACCGATGTGTTCGACACGGGCAGTGTCGAGACTCTGATCGATCGGTTACAACGGGTGCTCGAGGCGATGACTGCCGACGACACCCGGCCGTTGTCGGCGATCGACGTGTTGGATGCCGAGGAGCTCGCCCAGTTGGATGGCTGGGGCAATCGGGCGGAGTTGGCCAGGCCCGAGACCGCGGTGTCGATCCCCGCGTTGTTCGCCCAGCAGGTCGCTCGGGTGCCTGGGGCGCTGGCGGTCTGTTTCGACGGCAGCCATGTGTCCTACCAGGAACTGGATGAGGCGTCGAACAGGTTGGCGCACTTGCTTGTCCAGTATGGCGTGGGCCCTGGAGAGCGAGTGGCTCTGCTGTTCTCGCGGTCGGTTGAGGCCATCGTGGCGATCCTGGGGGTTCTCAAGACCGGTGCGGCCTATGTGCCGATCGATCCGGCAGTGCCGGGTACACGGCTGGAGTTCGTGGTCGCGGACGCCGAGCCGGTAGTCGCGGTGACCACTGCCGATCTGGTGAATCGGTTGGATGGGTACGGGGTCGTGGTCATCGATATGGATGACCCGGCGCTTGATGCTCAGCCCGCGAGCGCGCCGTCGGTGGGTCCGACGGCCGCGGATGTCGCTTACGTGATTTATACCTCGGGGACAACCGGTGTGCCCAAAGGTGTTGCCATTCCGCATCGGAATGTGACTCGTCTGTTGCGAGCGCTTGACGCCGACCTCGAGTTATCGGCGGGTCAGGTGTGGGCGCAGAGCCATTCGCTCGCTTTCGACTTCTCGGTGTGGGAGATCTTTGGTGCCCTGCTGCATGGTGGGCGGCTGGTGGTCGTGTCCGAATCGGTGGTGCGGTCGCCCGAAGAGTTCCATGCCCTATTGGTAGACGAGCAGGTCAGTGTGTTGAGTCAGACGCCCTCGGCGTTCTATGCGCTGCAAACGGTGGATGCGATGGCTGCCGAGTCCGCCGGCCAGCTCGGTGTTGAGGTGGTGGTGTTCGGAGGGGAGGCGTTGGAACCGCAGCGTTTGGCGCAGTGGCGGGACCGGCATCCGGTGTTACCACGATTGATCAATATGTACGGGATCACCGAAACGACGGTGCATGCCTCGTTCCGCGAAATCACCGCCGCCGATCTTGAGAGCACGGTCAGCCCGATCGGAGTGCCGCTGGCCCACCTCGGGTTTGCCGTGCTGGATGGATGGTTGCGGCCGGTACCAGCCGGTGTGGTTGGCGAGTTGTACGTGGCGGGTGCTGGTTTGGGTCACGGCTATCTGGGCAGGACAGGCTTGACCGCCTCCCGGTTTGTGGCCTGCCCGTTTGGGACGCCGGGGTCGCGGATGTACCGTACCGGGGACTTGATGTGCTGGGGGCAGGACGGCCAGCTGCAGTATGCGGGGCGCGCCGATGAGCAGGTGAAGGTCCGCGGGCATCGTATTGAGCTCGGTGAAATCCATTCGGCGTTAATGGATCTGAACGGGGTTGAACAGGCGGTTGTGATTGCCCGGGAGGATCGTCCGGGTGATAGGCGTCTGGTCGGCTACATCACAGGTACCGCCGACTCGGGCAAGATCCGCGCACAGCTGGCTGAGTGTCTCCCGAACTACATGGTGCCCGCCGCCGTGGTGGCCCTGGCGGCCTTGCCATTAACGGTCAACGGCAAGATCGATAAGAAGGCCTTGCCCGCACCGGAATACACCGATGTCGATCACTATCGGGCACCCGCCACCCTTGTCGAGGAGATTCTGGCCGGCATATACGCGCAGGTTCTGGGTCTGGACCGGGTCGGTGTCGACGACTCATTCTTTGACCTCGGCGGGGACAGCATTTCCGCTATCCAGGTGGTGTGGCGGGCTCATGGCGCCGGCCTGGTCGGTCGGCCGCGCGACATCTTCGTGCAGCAGACCGTGGCCCGGCTGGCACGGGTGGTCAGGATGGCCGACAGTGCCAGTGGTGTGGTCGACGAGGGCCTCGGGTCAGTGGTGGCAACCCCGATAATGCAGTGGTTGAAGGGGATTGACGGCCCGATTGACGAGTTCAACCAGACCGTGGTGCTGCAGTCACCCGCAGGTGTCACCGAGGCTGCCGTTGTCATCATGCTGCAGGCCTTGCTGGATCGACACGGCATGTTGCGGCTACGCGCTCAGGGTGACGATGCCGGGGGCTGGTCGTTGACGGTGCCCGAGCCGGGCACGGTCGACGCACACGAGTGTCTGCAATCGGTGGACACCTTGACCGATGAAGCAGTGATGGCGGCGCGGTCGCGGTTGAACCCGGGGGCCGGGGTGATGCTGCGTGCCCTATGGGTAACAGCCAGCAGCCAGCTGGTGTTGATCGTTCACCATCTCGCCGTCGACGGGGTGTCGTGGCGGATTCTGTTGGAGGACTTGACCATCGCCGCGACCCAGCTGCGTGGTGGGCAAGAGGTGCTGTTGCCGCCGGCGGGAACGTCGTTCCAGCGGTGGGCCGACCGGCTGGCCGAACACGCGCACCAGCCCGAGGTAGTGCGCGAGGCGGATGCGTGGCGGAGGGTGGGGGCGATCCCTTCAGGGCTGGCTGCTCCGCAACCGGCTGAGGATACGTTTGCCACGGCCGGGTACCTGACCGAGTTTCTCGATGCCGAGACAACGCACATGCTCTTGGGTGAGGTGCCGGCGGCATTCCACACCGGAGTACACGAGATCCTGCTGATCGCATTTGCCTTGGCGTGGGCGCAACACCTGGGAACCGGCGGTGCCCCGATCGCCATCGATGTCGAGGGCCATGGGCGCCAGGAGGAATTGGCGGGCCCGGGTGGCGTCGTGGATCGCAGTATCGACCTGTCGCGCACGGTGGGGTGGTTCACCACCAAGTACCCGGTGTCGTTGGCGGTCGGTGGGTTGCGCTGGACGCAGGTAGTGGCCGGGGACACGGCGCTGGGAACGGTCATCAAAGATGCCAAGGAGCAGCTTCGAGATCTACCCGACGGTCTGACCTATGGTCTGCTGCGGTACCTCAACCCCGATGTGGATCTGCCCGCATCCGACCCGGCAATCGGGTTCAACTATCTCGGGCGGCTGGGGGCTCCGGCGGCCTACGCGTCCGGAGATGTATGGCGCTTCAGTCAAGAAGGCTTGTCCCTGACTGGCGCCGCCGGGGCGATGCCCATCGCGCTGCCGCATACCGTGGAGCTCAATGCCGTCACCATCGACACAGATACCGGCCCGCATCTGAATGCCACCTGGACCTGGGCGCCGACCGCACTGGATCGCATGGCGGTCAGCCGGATCAACCGGCTGTGGTTTGACGCGCTCGCCGGTATCTGTGCGTACGTGCGAAGGGGCGGAGGCGGATTGACGCCGTCGGATATCGTCCCCGCCCGGCTCAGCCAGCAGCAGATCGACGGATTGCAGAATCAGTTCCCGATCGCCGACGTGCTGCCGCTGACTCCCCTGCAGCAGGGGCTGCTTTATCACGCGGGCATCGCCAACAGCTCGGGTGACGATGTGTATGCGGTGCAGTTCGATATCGCGCTGAGCGGCTCGCTCGACGCGGAGCGACTCGGCGGTGCGGTGCAGGCAGTGGTTGGAAGGCATCCGCATCTGGCGGCTCGCTTCTCCGAGCAGTTCGAGCATCCGGTACAAATCATTCCCGCTGATCCCGCGGTGCCCTGGCGATACGTCGAGTTAGACACCGACATCGCCGATCTGGATATCGCTGAGCAGATCGAACAGATCTGTGTGGCCGAACGCGCCGCGGTCTGCGATCTCGCGGAGCAACCGGCGTTCCGGGCTGCGCTCATCCGGATCGCGGACGACCGGCATCGGTTCGTGCTCACCAATCACCACATCGTGCTCGATGGGTGGTCCATGCCGATTCTCATGCAGGAGATATTCGCCGGCTACCACGGTCTGCGATTGCCTCCTGCGGCGTCGTACCGCAGCTTCGTGACCTGGCTGTCCGAACGAGATCATGACGCCGCGCATGCGGCCTGGCGGCGGGTGTTGGACGGGTTCGACACGCCCATTCTCGTTGCCCCGCAGCAGAAGCTACAGTTTGGGCGGAGAAGTGTCGACTCGTTCAGGGTGCCCGCGAAGACCACGCGAGGGCTCACCAAGCTGGCGCGCTCACATCAGACGACCGTCAACATCGTGCTGCAGGGAGCGTGGGCATTGCTGCTGAGTTCGGTGACCGGACAGCATGATGTCGCGTTCGGTTCGACGGTCTCAGGGCGTCCGGCCGAAGTACTCGGTGCCGAATCGATGGTAGGACTGTTGATCAATACGGTGCCAGTGCGGGCGACCGTCGCTGCGACTACCACTACCTCAGATCTGTTGCATCAGTTACAAAGTGCGCATAACGATACTCTCGAGCACCAGCACCTGGCGCTCAGTGACATCCATCGCATTACCGGTCAGGAAAGACTGTTCGACACCGTTTTCGTCTATGAGAACTATCCGACCGATACGGGGACGGCATCGGAAATCGACGGATTGGCCATCACTGGTTTCAGTAGTCGCGACTACTACCACTATCCGATCGCTGTGCAGGCCGGGCCGGGCCGGGAATTGGAACTTCGGGTCCAATACGACACGGATGTGTTCGATGCGGAGAGCATCGACGAGCTGATCGAGCGGTTCACACAGGTGCTGGTGTGGATGACTTCCCACCCGGGCCGCCCGTTGTCGTCCCTGGATCTATCGGACAAGACCGGGCGCACGCGGTGGAGCGGGTGGATCGACCAGACCGCACCGCCGGTTGGGGTTTCGGTTGGCGAAGTCAGCGAGACCAACGGCGCCTATAGCCCCCCGGCTAGCTTGAACGAGCAGATCCTGGCCAGCATCTTCGCTCATGTGCTGGGTGTGGATCGGGTCGGGGTTGAAGAGTCGTTCTTTGACCTGGGTGGCAATTCGCTTGGGGCGATGCGTGTGGTCGCCGCGATCAACACCGCCCTGGACGTGAACCTGACGATGCTCGCGTTGTTCGATGCGCCATCGGTCAGAAGTCTGGCCCAGCAGTTGGCGAACTGTCCCACTCGATGAGTGAAGGAGGATCAGTGAAAGCCATTGTGCGAGTGTTGGGGCTAGGGATTGTCGAACTTGCCGTGTTCGGCTCGGTGCTGTTCGTGCTCGCAGGAACCCCCGACTACTGGCAGGTGTGGGTCTTTCTGGTGGTATTCGCCCTGTCGACATGGATACCCACCGTGTATCTGCAGCGGGTCAATCCAGCTGCGCACGAACGGCGTAAGCACGCGGGGCCAGCGGCAGAAGCCCGAACGGTGCAGAAGCTCCTTATCGGCGGCTGGTACATATCGCTGGCGGCGATGGTGGTGATCAGCGCGCTGGATCATCGCTTTGGCTGGTCGTCGGTGCCACCGGCGGTATGCGTCATGGGTGATGTTCTGGTGGCCGTTGGGTTGGGTGTCACGAGCCTTGTGGTCATTCAGAACAGTTTTGCCGCCTCCACGGTGCAGGTGGAGACGGGACAGACTGTCGTGTCCACCGGTCTCTACGGGCTGGTGCGCCACCCCATGTACACCGGCAATGTGATCACCATCGTGGGTTTTCCGCTGGCGCTCGGCTCGTACTGGGGGTTGGTCTCGGTGATCCCCGGCCTGGTCGCACTCATCGTGCGCATCCGTGACGAAGAGAGGTTGCTCATCGATCAGTTGGACGGCTACCGCGAGTACGCTCTGAAAGCGCGCTATCGCCTCCTGCCGTATGTGTGGTGACTATTACGAAAACCATTGGGCACGTGCGAATCCTGCAAGCAATACCGCGAACCCACCCATCTCGCCGACGACGAGTAGAACCATTGCCACGTGCATGCCGGGGTTGGGATCTTCGAATTGATTGGTGGTGTCGCGTAAGGCCCCGTGCACCATGTAGCTCACTATCGCCGCCAGGAAGAAGAACACCAGCACCATGGCGGCAGTGAGGTTTACCCAGCCGGGCCACGCACTCAACTCGACGAATGCCGCGGTGAGCAGGGTGGCGAACGCATAAAGCAGCGCGGCCCGATGCGCGGTATCGACATACGGGTGAGCGAGATGGGTTGGGCTCGTGGCCATCTGGCGGTACTTCCATACGCCCAGTCCAAGGGCGAGTAGGAAGATGAGTCCGGCCGCGAGAAGCGTTACCGCGGTGTCAGTGCTGAGCACATATCCGGCGCTGGTCATCACTCGACCCTACTGCTGTGGTGCTGTCACCAACGCTGCGACCGCTACTTGTCGTGCAGGTGCTCAAGGCCAGTGACCAGGAGTCCGAGGCCGAACTCGAAATCCTCCTCGATCGAAACCGCGAGGGAATTCCCGATCGCGAGTGTCATCGGGAAGTTGGCCAGGTCGAGGCCCTGTACGAGCCGCATCAGGAGCGCAGGGTCGGTGCTGCGGCTCCGATGTTCCACGCCCAGCTGAGTCGCGAAGCCCAGGACGTATCGGCCCACAGTCGTATATATGCGGGCCGCATCCACCGGTGAGAATCCTGCATTCACAAACAGTGCGAGCGTGCGCTCGCGCAGCATGAAAACCTTCGGCCCGACAGGCAGCTGATCGGTGAGCAGCGCGGCGACGTTCGGATGGCGTCGCATGGCATCGAACAAAGCACGTGAGGTGACGGTGCACGCGCGCTGCCAGGGGAGTTCCGCGAGTTTCTCGTCGTCGAACTCGACCTCGCCGAACACTCGATCGACGACATATGCGACCAGCTCAGTGCGGTTCTCGAAATGCCGATAGATGGTCGCGGTCCCGGAATCGAGCCGGCGTGCCAGCGCGCGCATGGACAGTGCCTCGCCGCCCTCCTCGTCCACGATCCGCAGCGCCGCATCGACGATCGAATCCATGGGTATGGGTGGGCGGCCGCGCGTTCGTCGCTCGTCCGTCACACCGGCCAGTATGTCGGACTTGACACCGGCGGGCAATTACGGCAACACTGTTTCCGTAATTCTGTCAGATGGGACCAGGGAACCGCGACCGAGTTCACCCCGCGACATTGACGTGGACTGACTCGCGAGGGGTGTCGCGGACTTCCTCGGTCACCCCCTGGCAAGGCCTTGGGCCAGCGCCCTCAGCTCAGCAATTGGTCAACGGTCATGACGACGTCGGCGGCGCCGTCCTCGGCAGCGATGAGGTCTGCGACGCGACGGCTTCGGCGCGTGAGCTCTTGGTCGATGCTGGCGGCGCGGATGGCGTCTGCAAGCCGCTCGATAGTCAGGGCTCGTTGTGGGATGGTGCCGGCACTCAGTCCGAGATCCCGGAGCCGTTGAGCCCAGAAGGGTTGATCGCCCAGGCCGGGTACGGCGACCGTCGGTACTCCGGCACGCAGTCCGGCAGCGGTTGTCCCAGCGCCGCAATGGTGCACAACCGCGGACGTCCGGGGAAAGAGCCAGCTGTGCGGCAGCTCGCCCACCGTCAGGAGGCCATCGTCATCGGCATTGATTCCTGCCCAACCGGTTTGCACGATCCCGCGCATACCCACCCGGCGGAGCACCTCCCGCACGAGCTCCGATAGGCGCACTGCGTGAGCGGCCGAGGTCATCGTGCTCCCGAAGCCGATGAACACCGGAGGATCACCCGCCGCGAGAAAGTCGACCAACACGGGGGAAGGCTGCCACTGCGGATCGGCCTCCGGCCACCAGTATCCGGCGACCTTCAGCCCCGATCGCCAGTCCGATGGTCGCGGCACAATGTTCGGTGAGAAACCGTGCAGAACAGTCCATTCCGATTCTGACCTGCGCCGCCGCAGCTGCCCGGTCGATGCCTTCGGCAGCCCGAGGTCTCGCCGGAACCCGGACACCACCCCGCCGTAGAGGCGATCGACAAGCCAGGCCCCGGCGTGGGACGCCAGACGATTGCCCGCCGTCCCCGCGGACCAGGCTCCGAGGGTGGCCGGGGGAAACTCGGCGGTGGCAGACCAGGGCTGCAGCCGGACCCCTATGGAGGGAATGCCTTTCGCTTCGGCGAGTGGATGCCCCGCCAGTTCGGAGAACGGCGATAGCAGCAGGATGTCCGCGGGCACGTCGTGAATGGCATTCAGCAGTGCGGTGCCGAGCGATCGCATACCTCGCGGCGCGAGGAACTCGGTTAGTTCCTTCGTGATGTTGACATCGGCATTCTCCGATGGCGTGGCCGGTCCCGCGATACCACGAAAATCTAAGCCACAGTTGGATATCAAGGAACTGAAGCGCTCATACGCGGCGAGCGTCACATGGTGCCCGGCTTGACGTAAGCGAGTGCCGACGCCGGTCAACGGCGCGACATCACCCTGGCTGCCGATAGCGGCGATGACGACACGGGCCACTACACCCTCCGCACTACTCGGCGGAACATCTTCACGAGATCCTCCGCGTAGCCCGGGGCATCGAACTCGGGGTCCTGCAAGATCTTCTCGACCACGACGTTGACGGCTCCTCGCAGTGCGATTGCGGTGGAATCAACAGGAAATGAGGAGAATTCGCCGGTCTTCTGGCCCGCGCGGAGAATGGCCGACGGGTCGAGCTGCTTCAATTGTTCGGTCAGCTCGGGGGTGAGGCCCAGGTCCCCAAGGCGCCTTCGGTCGCGTGGCTTGTAACTCGTGCCGAGCTGAGCCAGCGCTGCCAACTGAATCCGGTGTGTATTGAAATAGCTGATGCTGGAACGGATATAGGTCGCAAGCTTGTCGGTCTGAGTCCGCGCACGATCAACCTCGGGGACCACAGCCATAATGCCCGACCGGTACATCGAGGCGATCACCGCTTCGATGAGTCCGTCCTTGGAGCCGAAATGGTAGAGCACCACGCTCATCGCGATATCAGCACGCTCGGCGATCTTTCGGATTGAGGTCTGCGGGTAACCGACCTCCGCGATGACCGCGATGGCGCAGGCGACGATCTGATCGCGGCGAGCGACCTCGGTGAAGGTGCGTTCATCGTCAGATTTAGATCGCATGATCGAACTATAGATCAATTGATCTAGGGCGATGCACTCATTTTCGCAGGTTAACGATGCGTTAACGGCTATATACCATCTTCCGCAGACCCTAACCCCCATGGGGTACTCTGAGATTTAGCTGAGAATCAGCCGGGGATCTCATAAGTTGGGAACCAGGTGAACCTTGAAGCCGTTGAACAGGGTGAATGCATCAACGTTGATGTCTTTGGCAAGTGATGTTTGCTTCCTAGGCCATTAGCAAGATGACCGAGCGGAAAGGAAACACCACATGAAGAAGTCACTCGCTGCAATCGTTGGAGGCGCCGGCATAGCTGTAGCCGTCGCTGTCATGGGCGCCCCTGTCGCCCTGGCGGGGCCTACGCCTCCTCCGGTCTGCTACGCCAGCGAGACCAGTGTCAACGCCACTGAGCTGCGTCCCTGCGTGGCTCCGGGCGATGTCATCTACGAGCAGGGTGCGCACCAGCCGACCTATGAGGGTGCCAACCCGCTGGTCCCGCTGGGCACCAACCCGCACGTCCCGTACGGCACCAACAAGAACAACGCTTCGTAACTAGATGTAACTCAGCTTCATCTTCGACGACGCAGAAGGAGCAACAATCATGAAGAAGATCGCGACCGCGGCGGCGTTACTGGCTGCCGCGGGACTGTCCCTGGCCACAGCCGGCGCTGCCTTGGCCGGGCCCGCTGCGGACCCGGACTCCGTCATCAATGACCTCAAGTCCAACGGGTACCGGGTGATCATCACCAAGGTGGGGTCGGACCATCCGTCGCAGTGCACAGTTCAGGGAGTGTCGCAGCAGTCAGGCGTTCAAAATGTGCAGCCGGGGCGCAACATGCGCAACCAGCCAACGACGGTTCCCACTGCAGGACAAAAGGTCGCGTACGTCACGCTGGCCTGCTAGCTACCCCATGGGGTGGTGGCGGCACCGGGCAATGAGTGGTCTGCCAACGATCCTCACTCCGTGTCGCCACTACTCCGATGAATTGAAGACCGCGGGTTGATCTGGCTCGCGTCCCGCGAGGTGTGGTGTGTAGAAATCCGCCACCCCGCCACGTCTACTGTTTTCTCTCGCATCCAGGTATAGCCCTCCGGAGATATATGCCACTGTGGGCAGCGTGTCCACATACCGTGCATTCGAAGTAGTCGGCCAGCGGGACTTTCGGCTGGTGGAGCGGGAACTTACGGAACCCCATCCAGGTGAGGTACGAGTTCGGGTCGAGGCGTGCGGGGTGTGTCACACCGACGCCTTCGCCGCCGAGGGCTTGCGGGCTGATCCGTCGAAACCCATAGTGCCCGGACATGAAATTGTGGGCGTGATCGATGCAGTCGGTGCGGGAGTGCATGCCTGGAAACTCGGTGAGCGGGTTGGTATCGGGTACCTCAACGGCCACTGCGGTGAATGCGAGCAATGTCGCCGCGGAGACTTTGTGAACTGCACCAATCAGAATCAAACAGGGACCACCGTTGACGGCGGCTACAGCGAGGTGGCGTATGCCCGGGCTAGCGGCCTCGTCCGAGTCCCGGATGCTGTTGATCCGCGCGACGCGGCCCCGCTGTTGTGTGCGGGCCTTACCGTATACCGCGCATTGTTGACCGCGAACGTCCGGCCGGGCTCTTTGATTGCTATCCAGGGCATCGGTGGGCTCGGTCACCTCGGTATCCAATACGCCAAGGCGCTGGGCTATCGGGTTGTTGCGATCGCCCGCGGGACTGGAAAGGCCGATCTTGCAACGCAGCTCGGTGCCGAAGAGTACATCGACAGCACCGCGGGCAATCCGGCGCGGGCATTGCGCGCGTTGGGCGGAGCCACCGCAATTATCGCGACGGCGTCCAGCGGATCCTCGATGTCGCCATTGATCGCGGGGTTGGCGCCCAACGGCAAGCTGATAGTCGTCGGGGCGGACTCAGAGCCCATTGAGGCAAGGATCTCCGAACTCATCTTCGGAACCCGTTCGATTGTCGGATCACTGACAGGTAGCTCGATAGAGAACGAAGACAATCTGAATCTCGCTCAGCACCATGGTATTCGCTCGATGAACGAGATCATGCCCCTATCGGAGGTCCCACGGGCGTACGAACGCATGCTCTCCGGCGCGGCGAGGTTCCGCGTGGTCCTCGATATGAAGGCCTGACCGTGGCGGTGGGTCTCCTCAACGTCCGAGAGCTGTCTCGGCCGGTGATTGTGGCACCGATGGCGGGAGGATTGGCCACCGCCGAGGCTGTCAACGCTGTGATTGCAGCGGGAGCTGTTGCTGCACAACTAGGTACGGCATTTCTTTGGCCGACGAGGCGGGTAGTAGCCCGGTCCATCGCGCTGCGTTGAAGAATCCAGACTTCTCTGAAACCGTTGTGACTAAATCATTCTCGGGACGCTATGCACGAGGGTTACGCAACAGGTTCATCGACGAGCATGAAGCGCACGCCCCACTGGGGTATACCGAGGTGCATGATCTGACAAGCCCTGTTCGGGCGGCGGCGGTGCGCGCGGGCGATCCGACGGCCACAAATGTCTGGGCGGGAAGCGGATTCAGAGAAGCGAGGGGCGGTTCGGTGGCCGACAATCATGGGTGAGTTGTCGGATTTCCGGCGCTAGCCGCCTGATCGCCGGAAAAGTGGGCGTGACGTCTAGTTTGAGCCCTATCGAAGGGGTGTGCGGCGCCGAATGAAGTAGCGCGCAAGCCATCCCACAGAGTGGGACGCACATCGCGAAAAAGGTGGGATGGGTAACAGAAATTTTCCTGCGTTAATACAAGAGATGCGCGGATGTATAGGAAAAGTGACCAATGTGGGTAGGGCGCAGCAAATTACGAATCAACGTCCGCGCGCATTCGACAAACCAACTATGTCCTGCAGGTTTATTGGAGTGGACGTACGGTTATGGGTGCACTACCGTAATCAGTAAGGCGTTGGCGGAGAGTAATTCCCGCCATAATCATCAGCAAATATGACGCAAGCCACATATTTTGGTAGGCCGTCAAGCTCGTTGTTAGCGTCCGGTCTCATGTCTGATCTCGCTGCTTTGCTGGCGTTTATCCATCAGGTCTCGGGTACGCCATATATCTCGGGCGGAGACTCCGCACGGGGCACCGACTGCTCCGGCCTGGCCTCCTGGGTGTCCAACGTCGCCACCGATCGCCCCGCGTTCGGTTCTCGGTTCAACACCGGGAACCAGGAGCGCGCGCTCCTCGCACGTGGTTTCAAGTACGGCACCGCTCCCGGTGCACTGGTGATTGGCTGGAATGGCGGTCACACCGCTGTCACGCTGCCCGATGGCACCGCTGTCTCCAGTGGCGAGGGAGGCGGCGTCAGGATTGGTGGAGGCGGCGCCTACCAGTCACAGTTCAAGCGTCATATGTATCTACCAATGGACAACGCGGACGAGGCTGGGGCTGCGCCGTTGGATGTGCCCGCGCATGCGGAGGGTCCCGAGGTGATCCCCGCATCGGTGTTAGCGCCGAATCCCGAGCCCGTACCCGCCGATGGTGCTCCCGCAGATGCGGAGTCCGTCGAGATCTAAAGGATTTCGAATCCTTTGGTGCCACCTCACAATTGGTGTGTACCGGTGTTATCGCTCACTCCTCCCGTTGGGTGGGAGAAGCTCCGCATCCGCTCGTAGGGTTGTGGTTGCCTGAAATCATGAATGGCAATTCTGCTCTGCTACAAGGAAAGAACATCATCGTTACGGGTGGTGCCCGCGGGCTCGGCGCGGCCTTCGCGCATCGCATCGTGTCGCACGGCGGCAGAGTAGTCATCGCCGATGTGCTCGATGACAATGGCCGGCAGCTTGCCGCCGAGCTCGGTGACTCCGCGCGATTCGCCCACCTGGACGTGACCGATGCCGACCAGTGGCGGGCCCTGGTCGAGACCACACTCGCGGAGTTCGGTTCGGTTACCGGCTTGGTGAACAACGCCGGGATATCCAGTGCCTCGTTGGTGGCCGACGAGCCGCTTGAACACTTCCGCAAGGTGATCGACGTGAACCTCGTGGGCGTCTTCATCGGCATGCAGGCCGTTATCCCGCCGATGCGCGCATGCGGCGGTGGTTCGATCGTGAACATCTCGTCCGCCGCCGGCCTCGTCGGTCTGGCCCTCACCTCCGGCTATGGCGCGTCTAAATGGGGCGTGCGGGGTCTGTCCAAGGTCGCAGCCGTCGAACTGGGACTCGATCGAATTCGGGTCAACTCCGTGCACCCTGGCGTTGTGTACACGCCCATGACTGCTCAGGCCGGTTTTCAGCGGGGGGAAGGCAATATGCCCATCACCGCCATGGGCCGGGTGGGGACTCCCGAGGAAGTGGCCGGCGCGGTCACCTATCTACTGTCGGATGCCGCGAGTTACGTCACCGGGGCCGAGCTCGCCGTGGACGGCGGCTGGACGGCCGGCCCCACCGTGAAAACAATGACGGGTCAGTAGTTACGAGAGCAGGTTCGTGATCTCCTGTGCGACCTGCGCGGGCAACTCCAGCTGAGGGAAATGGGTCGTACCGCGCAGCCGTGCGTAGCTGAACCAGGGATTGCGCGACTGGAACTCGTCGTGGAGATCGTCGTAGGCGGTGCGTTCTGGCCTGCAGAAGATGTGGTGAACGCGCCGCGGTTCGGTGAGCTTCTCCATGCGCGACATGGGTGAGCCCCACGTGCTGTACGCATCCTCGATGACTCGTCCGGCCCGTGCCCACACGTCGAACCCGAATCCGCCCATCTCGGAACGGATATGCCGGTTGACGGCCTCGTTGTCGCTACCGGCCAGCCAGGCGCGGAGGAACTCGAGGCGGCTGGATTGCCAGCGCAGCGGATCGCGGAATGCTCTTATGCCGTTGAGGAATTCGGTGGGGGCCTCTGACATGATGAGGTCCACGATGACGACGCTCGGCACCCGCGCTGCGCCGAGAAGTTCGGCGATCTCCAGCGCCGTCCATCCGGCGTGGGCATGAGCCACGGGGACGATCGACTGCACGCTGAGGGCGTCGAGCAGCCCGGTGACATCTGAAATCTGTTCCGCAAGACCAAAGTCGGCAACGGCAGTGCGGTCGATGCCGTGACCGCGCCAGTCCATGCGAATGACGCGGTGGCGGGCGACGAGGTAGGGCAACAGCTCGTCATACGCGCGGTGGTCGTGCCCCCATCCGGTGAGTAGCAGGATTGCGGGCCCGTCGTCCAGGCCCTGATCGTCGAAGGTGAGCTGCGCACCGTTGATGGTGATGGTGTACATCGGGAGTCTCCTGGGTAGTCAGAGGCAGGTATCAGAGAGCAGCGTGGACACGGACGGGATGTACCCGCACGATCGCCTCTCCGGGTGCGCTGTGATGCTCGTTGACGTAGGGCGCGGCGCGCTCGGCTCCCAGGTATCGGGCGGTGATGTCGATCAGGGTGGTGCGAACCTCGGCCTCGTCCGGTTCCAGCTTGGCTTCACCTTGGATCTGGACATACACGTAGGGCTCGTTTGGTGTTGCCACGGTGATTACGGCACGCGGGTCCCGTTGCAACGCCCTGACTTTCAGAGTGTCCACACGTGTGACGAACTGCAGGTGATCGGCGGCGAGCCGGTACCAGATGGGTAGAACGAGCGGGCGTCCGTCGGTTCCTAGGTATCCCAGCTGCCCCACCAGTGCGGGAGCCGAATCGAGAAACTGGCGGACGGATGGATCGAGGATCGAGGTCATGAGCCCACAACCTAGAATCTCAACCGCGCTTGAGGTCAAATTCGCACTTCCGTCAGGAGGCGGCGTGCCGGAATAATGCATCGGGTGACTCGCGTACTCGCGATCGGAATTGCGGTGCTGGCCCTCGTCGCGGTCATCCCGCCCGCGGGATACGCCCAGGCCGATCCACAGTCGTGCGTTGCGGGCGATCCGGGCCGCCCCCAGGCAGAGCTGTTCGCGACCAACAACACCGCGATCATCACTGACCCCGCCGATGGGCGTCTGCGTGACCCACTCGATGACTTCTCGCTGCAAGTGAGTGCGATGACCGTCCAGAACCTGGTGCTGCCTGTGCGGTCGACATCGGTCGATGGTGTGTATTGGTCGCAGGACAGCAAGCGCATGACCTACGAGCGGTCACGGGCCTTCGAACTTGCCTGCGTGGATCGCGATGATCTGCGACGCATCGGTGAGCAGGTGGGTCGGCAGTTCGGTCAGGAATCGGTGCTCACCTTCGAGTATCTGCCGGCGGGGGATGCGGGGATCAATGCCGTGGCTGTGGAGGCTCCGGGCATCGATCGGGTGCGGTTCCACGACGCGCTGGCCGCCGATGGGGCCGCGCGCGAAGCGTTGGCCGGCGGGTCGGTGACCGAGGACGGGTGGTTGATCCTGATCGCGGATATCAAGGATGTGGACACCGCGCGACGCCTGGTCGGGGCCGCCGGTGGCCGTTGGCAGGACGCCACCCTCCGATACGGAAAGCGTGAGTTCGTGGAGTCGGCGCGGTAACGGGTTCAGATCTGTGACAGGTCGCCTGGTCGCGGCGCGCTAACCATTCTGGATGTCCAGACCCTGGCGGACGTCGCGACCATCAGACTTCCATCGTGTACCGAGTGGATTCCACGGCGACTGGATTCCGAGCGCCCGCTGAGGCACTACCACGTATCAACGACAGATCTGCGCGGCGGCAACGGCTCTCGCATGGCGGCAGCGAATGTCGAGGCGATGAGAGAGCGCGTCTCGGCAGGGTCGATCACATCGTCGATCTCAAAGATCTGAGCGGCGTTGAGCGCCTTGGCATTCTCTTGTGCCGCAGCCGTGCCCTGACGCACGGCTTCTTCTCGGGTGGCCTCGTCGGGAATCGCCTCCAACTCTTTGCGCAGCCCCAGACGTACGGCGCCCTCAAGGCCCATGGGCCCCAGATGCGCGCCCGGCCAGGCGACCGTTAGCAGTGGTTCGTGCAGGCTGCCGCCAGTCATCGCTTGTGCGCCAAGGCCATACCCGCGGCGCAGGATGACCGAGACAAGCGGTACGCGTAGTGCTGCCCCGGCGACGAGCATCCGCGATGCACGCCGGACCAGCGCATCGGCCTCCGCAGCGGGACCCACCATGTACCCCGGGCAGTCGACCAGCGAGAGCACCGGCAAGCCGAAGGCATCGCATAGCTGCAGGAACCGCGCGGCCTTATCCGATGCGGCGGCCGTGATCGCTCCCGCCATCGCCATTGAATTGTTGGCGAGAATGCCCACGGCACGGCCCTCGATGCGCGCGAGTGCCGTCACCATCTCGGGCGCGAACTTCTCTCGCAGGAACGTCGCCGAGCCCGCGTCGGCCAGCGTCTCGATGATGGGCGCCACCGGATAGGCTCTCCGCGCGCGCTCGGGAATCATTGTCCGCAAGACAGTTTGGTCCGCTGCTGGTCCGGGTTCTATTGCTCCCTGGAAGTACCCAATGAGCCGTTTGGTGACGGCGACGGCCTGCTGCTCGTCGTCGACGACCACATCGACCACACCATTGGGGGACTGCACCGACAACGGCCCGACCTCATCCGGATGCACCTCGCCGAGCCCTCCGCCGGCGATCATGGCCGGGCCACCCATGCCGATGGATGTGTCCTTGGTCGCCACGATCAGGTCCGAGCAACCCGCGATGACGGCGTTGCCCGCGAAGCACCGTCCCTTGACTACCGAGATCCGTGGCACCACCCCCGATAGCGCGGCCCACAACTTGAACGCGCGGACATCGAGCATGGAGACCACGGGGTAGTCGGTGTCACCGGGGCGTCCGCCGCCGCCCTCGGCGAAGAACACCGTCGGCAGCTTCATGCGTTCGATGAGATCGAACAGTCTGTCCTTCTTATGGTGGCCGAGTGCGCCCTGCGTTCCGGCCAGCACGGTGTAGTCGTAGGACAGCACGGCGCACGCGCTGCGGTCGGCGCCGAACATGTCGCCGTTGACGCGCGCCGTCCCGGCAACGAGGCCATCGGCGGGTGTGCGGGCGATCAAGTCGGCGATGTCGCGTCGTCCACGCTGCGCGGCGATGGCGAATCGCCCGTATTCCACGAATGACCCCGCATCCACCAGATCGGCGATGTTTTCGCGTGCGGTGCGACTGCCGGTGGCATGGCGGCGGGCAACCGCATCGGGGCGGGCGGCGTCCTCGGTAAGCGCACGTCTTCTCAGTAGCTCCGCGTGGTCCGCGCGCAATGGTTCATCAGCCATGGTCCGGACTCTTCCATAAAGCCCGGAAACTCTGCGGGAACTTTTCCTCACGATGATTCGACCACTCCACCGATGCCCTGTGTGGGCTAGGCAGTCAAAGGAGATGCGCAGTGGATTTGGTCACCATGCTCGGGATGCCGGGGGAAGCCCTCCGGGCGACGCGGGACGACTGGCGGGGGTCGCTCACCGACGTGGTGCGTCAGGCTTTCGCGTTGCACTTCGACCGCAACGGGTTCTATCGCGCCCAGTGCGAAGCTGTCGGCCTCACCCCGAGTGACATTCACGGCTGGGCTGACCTGCAGCGCATCCCTCTGCTTCCGGTCAGCATGTTCAAACAGGCTGGCGCGCATGTCCTCATGACCTGTGGGCTTGAGGATGTCGAGATTGAGATCAGGTCTACCGGCACCAGCGGCGTGCCGTCGGTAGCGCGGCGCGATGCGACGACGGTGACCCGGGCGTCGGTCGGAATCTTCGGCGGATACCGGGACTTCTTCGGTATTTCCCAGGGGGCGGGGCTATTCCTGTGCCCGTCTACCGCCGAGGTGCCCGAGATGGGCATGGTCAAGATCTTCAACCTGCTGACCGGCATGCTCGACGATCACCGCTACGTCGTGCGCGAATACTCCTTCGATCCCGAGGAGGCGCTGGCACTGCTGCGGAGCTGGGAGGGGCGGATGACGCGGCACCTGATCGGTCCGCCCTTCA
Source organism: Mycobacterium sp. D16Q16 (assembly GCF_002013745.1). Lineage (NCBI taxonomy): Bacteria > Bacillati > Actinomycetota > Actinomycetes > Mycobacteriales > Mycobacteriaceae > Mycobacterium > Mycobacterium sp. D16Q16. The sequence continues at coordinate 134,952 of NZ_MAEY01000005.1, read as the reverse complement.
TCATCGCCCGGTTCCTGAAATACCTGGAGCTCGAGGATATTCCGCTCACCCTCGACCCCGATTCGTTGATCATCATGCTCGGCGGCTGGAAGCAGTACACCGGAAACTCGATAAGCCGAGACGACTTCAACGAGAAGGCACAGCGTGTGCTGGGCGTTGACCGCACCCGCATCCGTGACATGTACGGCATGATCGAGTCCAACATGCTCGCCATTGAGTGCGAGCATCAGCGCAAGCATGTGCCGCCGTGGTGCTACATCTCGATCCGGGACGTCACCGATGCGGCCGTCGAGCTTGAACCCGGTAAGACCGGCGGGATAGCGATCCTTGACGCGCTGAACACCGCGTACCCCGGTTTCCTGCTCTCCGACGACATCGGCGAGGTGGACGAGAGCGATTGCCCCTGCGGCCGTACCGGCCAGACCGTGAAGTTCCGGCGGCGGCGTCAAGGTGCCGAACTAGGCTGCTGCGCCGTGAGTATCGAAAAGTATATCGACTCAAGGGAAGTCGTCGCCGAGTGCGAGCTGACTTCTGCTGGGGCCTCTCAAGGGGCGGGCGCCTAGTGCCCCGATTCAGTGCTACGGTGGTCGACCACTTCACCAACCCGCGCAATTCGGGCCGCCTGGCGCAGGTCGATGTGACCGCCTTTATCGGTAACCCGGTGTGTGGGGACCAGATCCTGTTGACCGCGCAGATCCAGGACGAGGTCGTGAGTCGGGTCGGATTCGAGGCATACGGATGCTCGGCCTCCCTGGCGGTCGCGTCCATCCTGACCGAGCGGCTCACCGGTATGTCAGTGGAGGCGATCGCGGCGATCCAAACGACGCAGGTCGCTGAGTGGTCGGGGGGCCTCTCGCCGGAACAGCAGCACGTCGCCGCCCTCGGCGCCGATGTCGCCCAGCGCCTAGCCGACAACTACCGCAACGGAATTGACGAAGATGTCAGCACCATCCCTGGAACTTAGCCCGCCGGCGCAGTCGGCGCCGTCCGACATTTACTTGGACTATGCCGCCACCGCACCCCTGCATCCGCGGGCCGCACAGGCGATACTGGGCGGACATAGCCTGGTCGGCAACCCATCGAGCCGCCACAGCGCTGGACGTGACGCCTCCGATGCCCTCGCCGTCGCCCGGCTGACCATTGCTGCGCTGTTCGGAGCCGACGCCGAGGAGGTGGTGCTGACTTCCGGCGGAAGTGAGGCGAACACCCTGGCGTTGTGGGGAACCTTTGCCGCCGTGGGATTTCGGGGCCACCTCGTGACCTCGTCCATTGAGCACCCGGCAGTCCTGGCGAATGCTCATGCGCTGCAGGACCTGGGCGTGGCGGTGACCTTCGTGGATCCCGCACCGACGGGACATGTCGATGCCACGACTGTGGGTCGGGCGCTGCGCCGCGATACCGTGCTGGTCTCGGTGATGCATGCGAACAACGAGACCGGCGCGATCCAGCCTGTCCGGGCGATCGCCGATATCGCCACGCGATCGGGCGTAGCGTTCCATGTGGACGCCGTGCACACTGCGGGCAAGCTGGATCTGACAAGCCTTGGTGCCACGATGATCTCGGTGTCGGCGCACAAGTTCGGCGGCCCTCGCGGTATGGGCGCGCTACTGGTGCGGGGTGGGCACCGACTGTTGCCGGTCATGCGTGGCGGACCGCAGGAGAACCGGTTGCGTGCGGGCACGGAGAACGTGCCCGGCGCACTCGGCATGGCCGCCGCGGCCGACGTGTGTCTGCGCACGGCGTCGATGGGGTACCGGCTGGGAATGCGGGACCGTCGGGAGCAGCTGATTGCCGGGCTTCGCTCTGTGGGCGGTGTACATCTTAACGCGACCGACCCGGTGCTGGAGGAGACCGTCAGCGTGCGCTTCGACGGCATTCGTGCGGACACCCTCGCAGACGATCTCGACATGCACGGCATCTACGTGTCCACCGGATCGGCGTGCCATGCCGGGGAGGACTCGGTTTCTCATGTGCTGCAAGCGATGCGGCTGACCGAGGATCAAGCGCGGGCCACGGTGCGATTCTCGATGGGTCCGGACGTGTCACCGGATGACGTCGAGAGGGTCATAGCGGTCACCACCCGGGCTGTGCACAGGCTGCGCGCGATGGCGGGCGGGATCATCCGATGATCGTCGCCGTCAAGAACCTTGTCGCCGAGCGTGCCCGATTCGTCCTCTCGGTGATCGGGGTCGCCGTCGCGGTGATTCTGGTGCTGGTGATGTCCGGCATTTTTGTGGGCACCACGAATCAGGTGACCACCTACATCGACCACTCCAAAGGCGCGGTGTGGGTGGTTCAGCCCGGCGTTTCCCAGATGTTCCGTGCGGTGTCGTGGCTGCCCGGCGACGGCAAGGACCGGTTGCTCAAGGTCCCCGGCGTGCAGTCGGCAGAACCGATCCTCGGCCTGCCATCCGATTTCGTGCACAACGGTGGGCACACCGCGTATTTCGTCGTTGGATACGACACGGCCACCGGTGTGGGAGGCCCGTGGTCGTTATCGGAGGGCCGCAACGTGAGTGGGTCGGGCGAGGTGGTGCTCGATCGAGTGCTTGCCAAGAAGAACAAGATCCATGTCGGTGACACGGTGCAGCTCGTGGACGGTGATTTCACCGTAGTGGGTTTGTCCAACCAAACCGCCGCCGTGGGAAACTTCTACGCGTTCATCTCCCTGCCGGACGCCGCGCACCTATTGCGTGCAGGAAATCGCGTGTCCTACTTCCTGATTCATCCTGCTGAAGGATTCACTGCCGACCAGGTCGCGGACTCGGTCCGGAAGGCGGCCCCTGGGATGGACGCGCTCACCTCGGCGACTTTTGCCGAGAACAGCCGGGCGATTGTCATTTCGATGATCGGGCGACCGTTGAAGACGATGATCGGGATCGCCGCGCTGGTTGGTGTCGCGCTCGTGGGGTTGACCGTTCTCGCGGTGACCACCGAGCAGATGAGTGATTTTGGAGTGCTGCGCGCGTTGGGGGTTCGTCCCGCGCAGTTGTGCCGCACCGTGATTGCCCAGGCCATCCTGATCGCCGGACTCGGATACCTATTGGGGGCGGGTGTCACCTACGGGGTGCAATTCCTGGTGAAGGATCGGCTGGGAGACGTCACGGTGGAAGTCACTCCCGCCATGCTCGTCGCCATGGCTGCGGCGACCGCTGTCATGGCGATCATCGGATCACTGATTCCTGTCCGGCGGGTGACACGGATCGACCCTGCCCAGGCCTTTCGGAGGTGAGTTCGATGAATCCTGTGTTGCAACTCGAGAATGTGGAGCACCAGTACGGCAGCGGCGACGCGGCGGTGCGGGCTCTGCGGGGCCTGGACCTGACGGTCAGACCCCACGAGGTGGTGCTCGTTGTCGGCCCCTCGGGCGGGGGTAAGACCACCGCGCTTCTCGTCATGGGGATGTTGCTGACCCCGGAATCCGGGCGTGTCCGGATTGACGGCCAGGACGTTGGTGAACTCGGCGAGCGGGAACGAGCGCGAATCCGATTGAAACGCTTGGGTTTCCTATTCCAGGAGTACAACCTGCTCAATGCACTGACGAGTGCGGAGAATGTGGCGCTGCCGCTGCGCTATGCCGGGGTAGGTAAGGATGCGGCCATGTCACGCGCCCGGGAATTGCTCGGAGAGCTCGGGTTGGCCCATCGCACTGATCACCGGCCGCCGGCGCTTTCGGGAGGCGAGAAACAACGTGTGGCGGCGGCCAGGGCTCTGGTTGCGCGCCCCGGTCTGGTACTCGCCGACGAGCCGACCGCGAACCTGGATTCGGCCACCGGCAAGAAGGTGGCGGAGCAACTCGCGGATGCCGCGAGGACTCAGGGGGCAGCGGTGGTGATCGTGACGCACGATCTGCGTCTCACAGGAATCGCGGATCGCGTGCTGCATCTTGAGGACGGCGTGCTGCTGGAGAAAGAGGAACAATGATCGAAACCGTTGTACTACCCGATGATACGGAAATCATCGGCGCGCTTCGAGATGCCTTGACCCGGCTGCTTTCCCCGGAAGATCTCACACATGTCGACCTCGATGCAGTTGACGCCGATTCCCCGCTGCTCGCTCTGCCCGTTGACTCCGTGGTGCTGATGGCGTTGATGAACGAGCTGGAGGACAGGTTCACGGTCTTCATTCCGGAAGAGGAAGCATTCGCGTTTACGGTGGTGGGCGATATCGGAGTGTTCATTCGTCAGCGTCTTAGCGATAAGGCGAAACGTCGCGAACAGGCATGAGTCATCTCGCGATTCGTCAGCATGTGAAGGCGAACGCTCCGGCCATGGCATCCGGCGCGGTCGACTACGCCATGCTGCTGCACTCGGAGCTGGAGCAGATCGACTTCTACGACTCGCGTAACCATCTGTACACCCTTCCGGCGGTAAACCTGGTTCGGACCACGCGGATTCGTGCCGCCGCGCTGGCCGCACGCGGCCTTCATCGTGGCGATCGGGTGGCAATGATCGCGGCGAGCGACGAGGAGTACCTGACGACGCTGCTGGCAGTGCTGCTGCTGGGCGCGGTACCGTGCGCGATCGCGCCCCCGGCGACTCCGTCGCGGCCGGAATCCGCGGGTGTGGCGCACCTGGGTGCGGCGCTCGCGGTGCTGAATCCGGTCATGGTCATCGCACAGCCGCGAGTGGCGGTGGCGGTCGTGCACCCGGTAGTCGTGACGTATGGCGAGCTGGTGGATGCCGATCTGATTGACTTGCAGCGGTGTTCGCGGCCCCGCCCCGGCGATATCCACCATATCCAGCTGACCTCGGGGTCCACGTCGGCTCCTAAAGCGGTGCTGTTGACGCATGGCAATGTGGTGCACAATGCCAGCGCAATTGCTTATGGCACAAGGGCGTTGCGGGGACGGGATCGGGTGTTCAGCTGGCTGCCGTTCTACCACGACATGGGGTTCATTCAGGTGCTGGCGGCACTGCTCTACGGTCTGCGGGTCGGAGTGCTGGCCCCAATGGGATTTCTGCGGGATCCGATGTCTTGGCTGCGGCACATGTCTCAGCATGGGTCGACCCACACAGCGGGCCCGCCCTTCGCGTATCGGGCGGTATCGGAGGCGATCTCGCGCGGCGGTGCACCGGCGGGCGTGGACTTGTCCTCGTTGCGCCACGCTTACGTCGGCGCCGAGCCACTTCCATTCTCGGTGCTGCGGGAGGTCACCGAGCAGCTTGCGCCGCTGGGCTTGCGCACAGATGTGTTGGTGCCGTGCTACGGCATGGCTGAAACGGTGCTCGCGACAACTGTTGCGCTGCAGCCCTGTGCGCCTGATGCATCGTCCTTCGGCAGGGTGCGGGTCGGTCGCAGCCCTGACGACGACCAGCCTGTCGTGTCCTGCGGACAGGTGGTTGACGGCTTGGAACTTCGGATCGTCGCCCCCGACGGCGAGCTATCGCCCGACGGTGCGGTGGGCGATATCCAGGTGAGCGGGCCGTCGGTGATGTCGGGCTACTTGACCACAGACGGCGGGGTCGCCACGCCTGCGGGCGGATGGCATGACACCGGCGACCGGGGTTTCCTCTCCGATGGTGAACTGTTCGTGGTGGGCCGTCACAAGGAGATGCTCATCGTGCGCGGTCGCAATTTCCCGCCCTACGACATCGAGCGGGAGATCGACGGCATGTCCGGTGCCGGTGGTGTTTCTGTCGTCTTCTCCCTGCGTGACGAACGGCGCGCCCGCGAGTCGGTGATCGCGGTCGTCGGAACCCGGGTGGCGGCCGAGCAGTACGAGGAACTTCGCGCGCGCATCGCCAGCGGTGTACGCGCCGCCTTCGGGTTCTCTCTCGACGAGGTGGTGCTGGTGCAGGCGCGAACAATTCCCCGGACCACCAGCGGAAAACGTCAGCGGCTCACGGTGCGTGAGGCGTACCGGGCCGGCGCGTTCACCTAGCCGTCGACATCGAATAGCTTTGTGCCATTGCGGTAGAGGACATCGCGCATCCAGCCGTCGTCGACACCAGGCAGGTTCCGCAGCGCGGTGATGGCCTCCGCATATCCGTAGGGGATGTTCGGGAAGTCGCTCCCGAAGAAGATCTTGTGTCCTAGATCCAGAAGCCGTGGGTACTCGGATTCCGGAAACGGCGCTTTCTCGTTGGAGAACGTGGTGAAGGCCATGGTGGTGTCGAGGCGTACCTCGTCGTACCGCGCAGAGATGTCGAGGAAGTCGGAGTACTCGGGCATGCCCATGTGCGCGATGATCAGGCGTAGTCGCGGGAACTGCCTCAGTAGCGCCCGGATTGGCTCGGGCCCGGTGAATTCGCCCGGCGCCGGGCCCGAGCCGCAATGGATCACCACCGGAACTCCGGTGTCCTGAAGAAGGCCCCACACCGGGAGGAGTAACGGATCAATGGGGGAGAACGCGCCCACCTGAATGTGGACCTTGAAGATGCGGGCCCCAGCCTCGATCGCCTCGCGCACATAGTCGAGCGCATCGGCCTCAGGAAAGAAGGTGGCGGTCTGGATGCAGTCGGGGATTTGAGCCGCGAACTGGGTCGCCCACTGATTCAGCCACGCAGCCATCTGCGGTTTGTGCGCATAGATCAATGAGGTGAAGCGGAGCACTCCGAAGTCACGCAGTGTCTGTACGCGCTGGGACTCCTCGGCGCGGTAGGTGATCGGCCAGGGTCGCCCGATGAGCGGCCCGGCCGAGTCGAAGTAGGCCCACACCTTGTCCATGACGGATTTGGGCATGAAGTGGGTGTGCACATCCACGATCCCTGGGATGTCCAGCTCCTGCCAGAGCTGTCTGACGGGCGCGGGGTCGAAGTCTGACGCGGGCATAGACCTATCTATATCAATCCGCTTCTGACGGGTTGCGGGCGCTGGCTCAAGCGTGCGACAGCCTGCCCGCCGCTCCGCGATGGGCGGTTCGTAAACCCGGGCACCCCGCTGGGGCTGGATACCCCATGGGGGTATAGTCGCGATTGGAACGGATACCCGGTGAGGGTATCGATAGGAAGGATGGCAATGCGCTCAATCGAGTATCAGGTCACGGGGATGACATGCGGACATTGCGAGATGTCGATTCGCGAAGAGGTTGGTGGGGTCGAGGGCGTCGAGAGTGTTCAGGTCAGCGCGACGACCGGCAAGCTCCTCGTTGGCGGGTCCGATGAGGTCGATGGCGCGAAAGTCCTGGCTGCAGTAGCCGACGCCGGATATTCGGCGGTCCGCGTCGCGTGAACGCGACAGGACGATTGGCCGTTTTCACCGCTGTTCTGGCGGTGGGGTTCGGCAGCGCATATGCCGCCGCTGCGGCCGTTGTGCCCGACAGCGTGGTCACGAGCTGGGGCACTAGCCCGCATACGACAGAAGGAAACAAAATGACAGAACACAAGGACATGACGGAGATGGCGCAACACGGTTCAGCCGCTGATTTGCAAGGGCTGTCTTTGAGCCGTGATGGGTACGCGCTCTCGCTGGTGGAAGCTCCCGCAACCGCCGGCAAAGAGGGCGACCTACGGCTGAAGATCCTGGGGGCGGGCGGCGTCCCGGTGGTGGATTTTGCCGCCGCTCACCAAAAGCAGCTGCATCTGATCGTCGTTCGCTCGGATGGTGAGAGTTTTCAGCACGTGCATCCAAGTCTGGACACTGCTACGGGGATCTGGACCGTGCCGTGGAGGTGGGATGCGGCGGGTAGCTACCGCATATTTGTCGACTTCCGCCCCGCCGATCGACCAGATGCGACCCAGATGACACTGGGGCGCACAGTGGAGGTGGCCGGAAATTTCGTTCCAGTCCGGTCCAACGATCCACGGGCAATCGACCATGTCGCGGGATTCACCGTTGAACTCGACGGCGACCTGGTTGCCGGTACCACGGAGGATCTGACGATTACCGTCACTCGGGCCGGACAGCCGGTGACCACGTTGCAGCCGTACCTGGGGGCCTTCGGACATCTCGTCGCCTTGCGTGGCGGGGATTTGGCCTTCCTGCATGTGCATCCCGAGGGCGCAGAACCTGCTGCGAACCAGCACGGAGGCCCCACAATTTCATTCGCGGCTATGGCACCTACGGCTGGCCAATATCTGCTGTACCTGGACTTCCAGGTTGATGGGAGTGTCCACACCGCCAGGTTCATTGTTGACGCCGCGCAGCGCAACGAGAACTCGAAACCCAGTGATGTGCATCGCCCCGATCACACCGGCGGTCATTGATGACGATGTCACTACATCCGGCGAAGACTCACGGTATCGAGTTAGACATCGGAGGGATGACCTGCGCGTCCTGCGCAAACAGGATCGAGCGCAAGCTGAACAAACTGGACGGCGTAGATGCCACGGTTAACTACGCCACCGAGAAGGCGACAATTTCTGCGCCGGAAGGATATGACCCTGAATTATTGGTCGCTGAGATAGAAAAGACTGGCTACACCGCATCGCTGGCGCTTTCTGCTCGTCATCGCACAGACCCAGATCGTGAACCCAACGGGGCAGTCTCAGAGCTACTGTCTTTGCGGAACCGGTTGCTTGGTGCCATCGTGCTGTCGGTCCCGGTCATCGCCCTGGCGATGCTGCCCGCCCTGCAATTTACTTACTGGCAGTGGGCTTCGCTCGTGTTGGCGTCGCCAGTTGTTGTATGGGCTGCCTGGCCGTTTCATAAGGCGGCGTGGGCCAACCTTCGTCATGGCGCAGCGACGATGGACACATTGATTTCGGTCGGCACCATCAGCGCGTACGCGTGGTCGCTGTATGCGATGTTTCTGGGTACGGCAGGCACACCCGGCATGACACATGGGTTTTCTCTGACGATTCAACCGTCTGACGGCGCAGCAAATATATATCTTGAGGCAGCTGCCGGGGTCACCACCTTCGTCCTGGCAGGTCGATACTTCGAAAAGCGCTCCAAGAGGGAAGCCGGTGCGGCGTTGCGAGCCTTGCTTGAGCTCGGCGCCAAAGAAGTCTCAATCTTGCGAGACGGAATGGAGAGCAAGGTCCCGGTCGACGAGCTAGTCGTCGGTGATCTGTTTGTTGTCCGTCCAGGTGAAAAGATCGCCACCGACGGCGCCGTGGTGTCCGGCGTCTCTGCAGTGGACGCGTCGATGTTGACCGGCGAGTCCGTTCCTGTCGAAGTGGCCGAGGGTGACCTTGTCTCGGGGGGCACTCTCAACACCAGTGGCCAGGTAGTAGTGCGGGCCACTCGGGTGGGGACGCACACACAGCTGGCTCAGATGGCCAAACTGGTCGAGGCTGCGCAAACCGGCAAAGCGAACGTGCAACGCCTCGCCGACCGTATCTCAGGCGTGTTCGTACCGATCGTCATCACGATCGCCACGATTACCCTTGGCGCGTGGCTTGGCGCCGGGTTCCCGGTGTCTGCAGCGTTCACCGCGGCCGTTGCTGTACTCGTGATCGCCTGCCCGTGTGCCCTAGGCCTCGCCACGCCGACAGCCTTGCTCGTCGGCACTGGACGAGGGGCACAGATGGGCGTTCTCATCAAGGGGCCCGAGGTGCTGGAGTCCACCCGTAGAGCCGACACCGTGGTGCTGGACAAAACGGGCACTGTGACGACCGGGAAGATGGCCCTCGTCGAGGTGCTCTCCGCGCCGGGCACCGATCGGGCCGAGGTTCTCAGACTGTCGGGTGCGCTCGAGAACGCCTCGGAGCATCCGATTGGGCAGGCGATTGCGCGAGCAGCCGCTGCCGAGATACGGGACCTGCCCACACCCACGGAGTTCACTAACGTGGAAGGCAGAGGTGTGCAGGGGATCGTGGACGGGCGTGCTGTGCTGGTCGGCCGCGAATCGCTGTTGGCAGACTGGTCGCAACATCTGACCGACGAGATGGCCAAAGCCAAGGCCGACGCGGAGCGCCAAGGCAAAACGGTTGTCATCGCTGGGTGGGATGGGCAGGCCCGAGGTCTCCTGGTAGTCGCTGACACCGTGAAGCCGACCAGTTTTCAAGCCGTTGCCGAGTTGCGCAAGCTTGGCTTGACCCCCGTTCTACTGACCGGAGATAACGCTGCAGTCGCACACCGGATTGCTGCCGAGGTCGGTATCGAGGAAGTAATCGCCGAAGTGCTCCCCATGGACAAAATGAGTGTTGTCGCTCAGCTCCAGGCCGAGGGCAAGGTTGTGGCCATGGTTGGCGACGGCGTCAACGATGCGCCTGCGCTTGCTCAGGCCGATCTTGGCCTGGCGATGGGCACGGGCACTGATGTCGCTATTGAAGCTGCTGACATCACGTTGGTACGTGGGGACTTGCTGAGTGCTGTCGATGCCATTCGGCTGTCGCGCAGAACGCTTGGCACTATTAAGTCCAATCTATTCTGGGCATTCGCATACAACGTAGCCGCAATCCCAGTTGCTGCCATGGGGATGCTCAACCCCATGCTTGCCGGTGCAGCAATGGCGTTCTCCAGTGTGTTCGTGGTCGGAAACAGCCTCCGCTTGCGTGGCTTCAAGAGTATTTCTGCCTGAAGGCGCAATCGATGGTTCCAAATAATAGAGGGAAAGGTAGCTATAACATGCCCGAAAATGACAAGCGGGGAATGCCCGATGTCGAATCCAGTACCGGCTCATCGTGCTGTTGCGGCGGTTCCGCTGACAGTAAAGCTGACGAATCGGTTAAGGAGGATGTCAGCGGCGAGTGAGTAGGAGCCGGGAGCCCTAGATCACTGAACTGGAAAGAGGCCAGGAACTCGAAAAGGGTTCCTGGCCTCTTTCTGTCCCGCGCCTGTGCTGCTCGCACGTTGATCCACGTCATCGGATGGCGCCATTGTCCGCACCCCGGTACGAGAAGGCCACCGCTGCGCCCATAACCAGTCGTGGCCGGCGCCGGGGTTGGGTTGGGGTGACACGGATCTTGTCATCGCTCGGCCTGTGGAGCAGGCCGAGCGATGACGCCTACCTGCCGACAATGAGATGGGGCTCTGCCCGGTCCGAGGAGCCGTGAGCCTTGATTACACGGAGATGTCCTGTTGCCGGCGTGGGCCGTGCCGCCGGGCACACCGATCCTGACTGCAGCCCCGCAAGCCGGACTCGCGAGCGGGGGTGCAGCGTGCTGGAGACGGTCGGCGACCCGATGCCACCATGGCGGTCATGCAGATCGAAGCTCCAATGTTGCCTTATAGGGCTTTGCCCCGGCACGCGAGACTTCGGTATCGACCCACCTGGGCCAGACATCGCTGGGGTGCGCTTCGTGAGAGGATCGACTTCTGGACGGTGCTCAGTGGTAGTTATCTCTCGACGGTCGTAAGTCGGGATGGGATGTCCGACGTCACTCGGTCAATGCGCTGTGGCCACCAGAACCATCGGCCGAGGAGCCGGGCAATAGCCGGCACCATGAAGGCGCGCACAACCAACGTGTCGAGCAGTAGGCCAATACAGATCGTGGACCCTACCTGCCCAACCGTCCGCAGGTCGCTGACTACCATCGCCAACATGGTGAAGGCGAACACCACTCCCGCGGTGGTCACCACCCCGCCCGTGCCCCCCATGGCGCGCACCAAGCCGGTCTTGAATCCTGCACTAACCTCTTCTTTCAACCGGGAAATCAGAAGTAGGTTGTAGTCAGACCCTACGGCCACCAAGATAATGAAAGAGATCGGAAGAACCAGCCAGTTCAGATCCTTTCCGAGAAGGTGTTGCCAAATTAAAACGGACAACCCAAAAGCTCCTGCGAAGGAAAACACCACTGTGCCGAGAATGACAATGGCGGCAGCGAAGCTTCGGATGATCACCAGCATGATGATAAATATCAGGGCCAGAGCGGCTATTGCGGCAATGACAAGGTCGTATTTTGCGCCGTCCTTGATATCCCAGAAATTAGTTGCAGACCCGCCAATGTATACATTCGCGCCGGCTAAGGTGGTGCCCTTTACGGATTCGCGGGCAGTTTCATAGACCGACTGGGCGCGCTCTATGCCTTCTTTCGACATGGCTTCGCCTTGGTGGGTGACAATGTACCGTGCTGATTTTCCATCTGGAGAGACGAAGAACTTCAAGGCAATTTGAAAATCCGGATTATCAAAGGCTTCCGGTGGCAGGTAGAAGAAGTCGTCGTTCTTCGCCGCATCGAAACTTCTTCCTAGATCTCGCATGTTGCCAGCAAGATCAGAAAATTGCGGCATGAGTGCTTGAAAAGTACTCTGCATCGTAAGTAGCAATGTCTGCATGCGGGATGTGTTGTCGAGCATGTTGCCGAACTGATCGGCCATCTTCGGCAACGCCGACGCAAGAACTCCCGAGCTCGTCACCGAGTTGTCCATCTCGTCGACCATCTTGTCTAGACCGTCCATGAGATCAAAAACAGACCGCAAGGCCCCGCAGATCGGGATATTGAAGCAGTTCTTCTCCCAATAGAAATAGTTCCGTAGAGGTCTAAAGAAGTCATCGGCAGTTGCCAGTTGATCCCGCATCTGCCCGGCGATGTCTCGCATCGCCTTCGATGTATCGTGCCCCATTGCGGCAGCGGCGGCTTGCTCGTTAGTTAAAGCTTGCATACGGCGAGTAAGAGCGAGCATATTCGTGAGGGTGTCCGACATTTTCGTCATATCGGCCATGCGATCATCTATGAAACGCATATTTTGCCCGATTTTACTGCCCATGTACCCGAGCGAGAAGGGTAAGGAAGTGTTTTCCAGTGGAGTTCCCAATGGGCGGGTAACGCTTTGCACCATCGCGACTCCAGGCACCCGGAAGACATTCTTCGCTACCCTATCGAGTGCCAGCATGTCGGTAGAGTTCCGCAAATCATGGTCCGACTCTATGAGAAGCATTTCGGGGGAAAGTTTACTCTGTGGAAAGTGTCTATCTGCAGCCTGATACCCGAAATTTGAGAGAGTATTCGAGGGCTGATGTTCCCGCTCGTTGTAACTAATCCGTAGCGTTGGCAGTGTAATCACGCCAACAAGGACAGCAGCGCAACTGGCAACCAGGATTGGAACGGGCCATCTGACAACACTGGTCCCAATTCGGCGCCAACGCCGAGTCTTGATTGGCCGCTTGGCATCGAACCACCCGAAGCGGCTTCCCACGGTCAAGAGCGCAGGACCTAGGGTCAGCGCCGCTGACACAGCAACGAGCATGCCTAAAGCGGAGGGTATCCCCATCGTGCGGAAGTAGTTGAGCCGGGTGAAACTTAAGCAGAATGTTGCTCCGGCAATCGCGAGACCCGAGCCTAGTATCACAGGTACTACACCGCTGAATGCTGTGTAGTATGCGGATTCTCTATCTTCGCCGCGTTGTCGTGCTTCTTGATAGCGGCCAAATAGGAATATTCCGTAATCCGTGCCCGCACCGATGACTAGCGACACCAGCATTGAAGTAGTAAATGCTGAAACCTGTGATACACCAAGGTTCCCGAAAAGTGCCGCAATCCCTCGGCTTGACATTAGCTCGATAATGACGGTGACCAAGATCGTGAGCGCTGTAGCGATGGATCGATACACAATGAGAAGGATTGCCGTAATCATCACGAGAGTGGCGAGCATCAGCCGATTCAGGCTTTCATCGGCGGTCCGAAGTGAATCCGTGGCAAGTGGTGCAGCCCCCGTGACATATGACTTCAGCCCTTGGGGAAGGGGGATGTCGCTCACTATCTCTCGAACGGCGTCTATGGATTCGTTGCCGAGCGCAGCACCGGTGCTACCGGCAAGACGAATGAGAACATAGGATGCCTTGCCGTCCGCACTCTGGTTTCCCGCTGCTGTTGTGGGGTTTCCCCAGAGATCCATGATGTATTGCACATGTTCTCTATCTTCCGATAAGTGCTTCAGCACGTTGTCGTAGTAACGGTGAGCCTCATCGCCGAGGGGGTTCTCGCCCTCCAGCACGATCATGGCTACGCTATTGCTGTCGGATTCCTTGAATAACTCACCAATCCGGATCATCGCTGTGGACGACGGTGCATCATCGGGAACCAATGGCACTGCACGCTGATTTACAACTACTTCTAACGGCGGTACGGCGCCGTTAAGTGCGAGCATTATTAAGACCCACAACACCATTATTGGTATTGATAGTTTCCGGACAATTTTTGCGAACAGCGGACGCTTCATATGCGTGTGGCTCATGCGGACAACACCGTGCAGGAGACGGCCGCGTGTTCGGCGGTTGAAGTGTGTTCCGAACGAGCCACACCATTAACCTTTATGCGGCACCCGACATAGTTGCCATCAGTCTGCACCATGATGCTCGCAACTGCTGCCGTCTTAACTGTTGTTTCCGTGTGGGACCACGGCAATGCGGTGATATCCACCTGGTTTGGCAGTGTCTCCACGTCAAGATAGTTGAGACTTCCCGATTGCCGTACATCTCCGAAGACTTCGTACGTGATGTTCTTTGGGTTGAATTTGACGATTTGGGAGCCGATTCCGGGGACTGCAGTGGAGGGCTCGCGGCCTGCGCCGAATCTTCCACGTACCTGCCAAACCGACGCGCCGGCGACCGCTAACACGATCAAGACGGCGAGGCCAAGCCATGTCCGTTTGAGAGACGAGAACAACATCGTGATTACCCCTCGCAGTTAGCTCAGAATCGAACGACGAACTGTTCCGACCCTCGAGTTGGGGTCGGAGTTCTGTGGCGGTCGAGGCCTAGCCAAGGCTCCGTCATCTCGTGATTCCGGAGGGGCGACGGCCAGTCCGATAGGAACCCTATACTGGTATGGGGTATATAACAAGTGGCCATGTCGCTTGCCTGGCGGTGGGCATGAGCCCTGTTCATATACCCCCAATGGGTATGATTGACGCGGAACGTCGCTTCCGTGCCGAGTAATGGGATGGTCCGCTGGGGTGTGTGCGTATGATCCAGGACTCGTACGGTGTCCAGAGTCGGAGAACGCTCTTCGGCGAGGGGTTCGCTCACGCGCGGACATAGAAGTTCGGCGAATGAGTAGGTTTGCCGGTGGGCGGCAACTCACACGAGCTTTGAGCGCGGTACCTGCGATCGCATACGGTCGGTGGTACCTATCTGGGGTCCCTGTCTAGGGCATGAGAGATCTCCGACGAAGTGAATCGCTTCAGACACGAACCCGGGCGGCGGGGTCCGGGTGGTGAGTCAGGGCGCCATCGTCGTCGACAGGCCAAAGGGCCGACGAATCAACAGCACTTGAAGGCCCCATCGCTGTGGACGCGTGGCGGTCCCGGTGATGGAGCGTTCGAGGTGGTCAAGAAGCTGTTCGATGACGGCGTCATGCGCCGGGACCACGAGCGCGGCGAGTTTGATCCAATCACTGAAACCGCATTCAAGGTCGAGGGTGTGCCGAACCAGCACTCCGGCACGGCGGGGCGCCGCCTCGAAGACATGCCTGCCGTCGATGAGGTTCCCGTTCACGCTGTCGAAGGTGAATTCAACGAACCGTCGGGAAGTGTATGCGGTGCATGTGTATCCAAAATCATTGGGCTCCAATCGGCCCCGGGCCAGAGTTGATCCGTAGGCGATCTGAGGGTGGCGAACAACGGCTCGATTGCGTCGAGGTTTGTTCCTGGGAACAGCCGTTCGTGAACGTTTCTGACTCGCCAGCTGGGTACGGCACTGCGGCCAGTCCAACGGATGCGCGGACGATGGAACGAGATCATGATCCCACCCAAGTCAATCAGCCCGTCGGGAATGAACTCGGGTGCGGTGAGACTTCAATAGACACGTGAACATCGACCTGACTGGTAAGACCGCGTTAGTCACTGGGTCCACGCAGGGCATCGGACTGGAAATCGTTCGGCAGCTTGCCGCCAGTGGTGCGCGGGCCGTGGTGAATGGGCGCTCGCAGGACCGCGTGGAAGAGGCGATTGCCGAAATTGGGCTTCAGAACGGCACTGTTATCGGAGTCGCCGCGGACGTTTCGACTGCCGAGGGGGTGGAGCTGCTCCGCGAGCAGCTCCCCGAGGTGGACATCCTGGTCAACAACTTGGGCATCTTCGGTGCCGTACCGGCGCGTGAGATCACCGATGAACAGTGGCGGAACTACTTCGAGGTGAATGTGCTGTCTGCCGTGCGCCTTATCCGGGCGTACTTGCCGGGGATGATCGAGGCGGGATGGGGTCGCATCATTCAAATTGCCAGTGACTCTGCGATTGTCATCCCGCAGGAGATGATCCACTACGGCGTCTCCAAGACTGCGTTGTTGGGGGTGACGCGTGGGTTCGCGAAGGATGCGGCCGGCTCTGGTGTCACCGTCAACTCGGTCATCGCCGGACCCACGCACACCGCGGGCGTGGAGGACTTCGTCTATCAGCTTGTCGACAAGTCGCTGCCCTGGGATGAGGCACAGCGTGAATTCATGAAGAAGCATCGGCCACAGTCGTTACTGCAGCGCTTGATCGAGCCGGTGGAGATCGCCAACCTGGTCGCCTACCTCAGCTCCCCGTTCGCTTCTGCCACGACGGGCGCCGCGGTTCGTGCCGACGGCGGGTACGTGGATTCGATCCTGCCTTAGCGGCCGGTGGTCGTTGTGGAGCGCGTTTCGTCGATGTCCAAAACGGTGACGAGGGTGCGCACCCACCACTGTCGTTGTTGGCGGCCTCGTCTCGCGTCTGGTTCGAGAATGCCGGCGCTGCGGCGAAATGCCGCTCCGTAAGCAGCTTCCGTGGCAAGCGCCTGATGCAGGGCGGCGACGGCAAGACGCGTGTCATCGCGCGGTGGTCGGCGACCATGGGACGGCCTCCGGGCAGCATGGAGGGTATCGACGACGGGATTGAGTAGCCCGGCACCGTCATCGCGCCACCCGGCAGCGTGAAGGGCGATGGCCAGCTCCCCGTAGCCGTCTTCGTAGACATCTGCGATGCAATCCACCAACTCAGACACCTGTGCTCCGCGGCTGACCCAGTCTTGGGTGGCGTTGGTGACCGCGTCGCGGATCCGGGTACCGCCGTGGTGCAGCAGTGCCACGAGCAGACCGTCGCGATTCTTGAAGTGGTGAGCGACACCCGCATCGGTCATCCCGACGCGGGTGGCGACGGCGCGTACCTCGACGGCGTGCGGACCGGCCTCGACAAGAAGCTCCTCAGCGGCTTTGAGTATCAACGACTTCGCCTCGTCGGGGCGTCGGCGAGTTCGAGGCTGGCTCATGCGGAACAGTCTACCTTGACGGATCAAAGTATCAAGATTACCTTGATACGGCAAGGTAATGCCACCGAATGGAGGTTAGTGATGCTGACGTTCGAGGAGAAACTGCCGGGTGTTGACGAGAGCATCTCGTTGGTGCCGCTCTTCCGGGGCGTCTGGCATGTGGCGCAGTACGTAGTACTGCCCGCCACGCCAGCCGGGACACGAGTGGTTATCGAAATTCCGGAGGGCAGGCTGGAGGGTCGAGGGATTTCCGCGCAGACTCTGGGCCGCGCGAATGCCGACTGGTTCGTTATCGGGCCGGACGGGACTGGCACCGCAGATTATCGAGGAACTATGCAGACCGCTGACGGCGCGGCGATCTATATATACGGCCATGGCCGGTGCGATATGTCGGCAGGTTTTTCGGCCGGAGCTGTCTTGCGGGGACATGCACATTTCGAGACCGGCAGTGACCAGTACCGCTGGATGAACAAGGTACACGCAGTATTTCGCGGAGTTGTCGTTGGTGACGGCGCGGGGGGAATGGGTGTCTACCACGATGAGTACTTCGAAGTCCGCTGATCCCTGACTTAGCTTGTCCATCTTCTCGTTCAACGGCAAAGGGCCGCTTCCGTAGGCTGATTCGGAAGCGGCCCTTGGGCTTTGGAAGGTTTAGTTGATGCCGCCGATGAACTCGCCGCTGGCGGGCGGGGTGTACCGCATCTGCGGGCCGGAGTTGTTCATCGAGTACTGGCCGGTGCCCAGCCGGGCATGATCCCGGTTGTTTCCTCCGGAGCCGTTATTGCCGGCGCCGGCGACGACGCTGGAGGTCGGCGCGGCGGTCAATTCGATGGCGGCGAAGCTTGGCACCAGGATCGCGAGACCGATGCCGGCCGCTGCGACAACGCGGCTGGCGTTCGTGGAAATTGCCTTCGAGGTGGCGGTGATAGCGGTCATGTTGTCTGCGCTCCAATGCTTTTGAAGATCTACGTGCGATGCTTCTAACAACATGAGCGCTATCTGTTGCCATCCATGATGGCCTGTGATAAGTCAGTCAGCCCGGTGCGGAATAATCGGTAAGACTGGCCTGTTCGATAAAGCAGGACAATCGAATACGGCAGACGCGGACCCCCACGGCCATATGACCGGGGGCGGTCCGCGTCCGCGAATTCAGTTCGATTCAGTTGTGCGTGGGGCAGGAGATGTCCACATATACCGTCGAGAAGGCGGTGGCGCCGCGCAGTCCCTCGACGCCAGTCACCACACACTGCGATAGCGGTGCGTCGGCGATGCCGTTCAGCTGGACCGTATAGCCCTGCGCCTGTAACTGGTTCACGGTGTCGGCGGCGGATGACCCGCCTCCGGCGGACGCCGAGGCCTGCGCGCTCAGCGCGAATGAGGCCACGGCCATCGCTCCGAGTGCGGCGACTGCCACCAAGAACGAGACCGCTGACCGGATGGCCGACCGGGTGAATGAGGTGATCTGGGTGTTCATGGCGGTTCCTTCCACCGTTGAGAAGTTCTAACGTTTGGAATAACCTCTAACCATTAGGGGGTATTTCCTCTTCACTGTTAGATAGGCCACATGGTTACAGGTGGCGCTATCCATTAGGAGAGATACAGTCGTGGCATGGAGACGGGCACGTCCGGCACTATCGCCGCGATTCTCGGTGAACCACTTCCCGTGGAACTGATGAACACGGTTCGTGGTGGTCGCGAGGGTGTCCGGGATGCCCTGGACGGTGATGAGTCGGTGTACGCATGGCTCACCGCCATGGCGGACCGGATCCTGGCCGAATCGGGTGCTCATACGATTGCCTTCTCCTTGGAGGATGCGCGGTTCGTCGCCGGTGACCTGCGGGCGTTGCGCGACGCGTTGCGGTGCCTGGCCGCCGAAGTCACCGAGGATCCGAGGCCGCCGACATCCGGCATGACCCACACCCAGGCCGTCACCACGATCAACACGCTCGCGCGTGCCCGGGCGGAGTTGGTGTGGCCGGTGGACGGAGAGCCCAGTAGGGCGGCGACGGCCCGCGGATCGCAGGCACGGTTGACCGTCGGGTTGATCGCTCGTGAGGCTGTCGACTTCTTCGGCGGCCCGGAACGCCACCAACTGCGTGCCTGCCTGGCATCACACTGCGTGCTCTACTTCGTCAAGGAGCACCCTCGTCGGGAATGGTGCACGCCGAAGTGCGGTAACCGCGCTCGGGTGAAGCGGCATTACGACCGTCAGACCGTGGTGGGCTCCTAGCCGCTATCGGTGACCGCGCGCCGCTTCTCCAGGAACACCTTGGCGGCCGTCGCGGCGGCCGGGAGGGTCGACAAGATGGCGACCACCAGGATGATGATGTCCAGGTGTTCGCCGACGAAGGCGACGTTACCCAGGAGGTAGCCGATCGTCGTGAGTCCTACACCCCACGCTGCGCTGCCGATGGCGTTGTACAGCAAGAATTTTGGATAACGCATCCCCGACATGCCAGCGATGACCGGGGTGAAGGTGCGCACCACGCCGATGAACTGAGCAACGAGCAGTGTTTTGGGTCCGTGTTTATCGAAGAACTCGCGGGAGGCGGTCAGATACCGCTGTTTGAAGAAGCGAGCATCTTCCTTCTTGAACAGCGCCGGACCGAGCCGGCGTCCGATGAAGTACCCGCATTGGCTGCCGAGCAGAGCCGCCAGTGCGGCGCATGGCGCCAGCAGTTGGATCGAGACAGGTGAATTCGGCTGGGCGGCAATCAGTCCTGCGGAGAACAACAGCGTGTCGCCGGGGAGAAACGGAAACAGCAGGCCGGTCTCGATGAAGACGATAACCATGACTCCGGCCAGTACGGCGCCGCCGAAAAACCCGCCCGCGCCCAGCCAGTACATCGGATCCATGACGTCAGCGGGCGCCAGACCCATGTCCATGGCTGGAAGTTAGCCACGGAACATTGCGGGATAGGAAACAACACGAGAACCCCACCTGGCGCGCTCACGGTGGGTGGACGTGCCGGCACGACGGACAGGTGGCAACCGGGCGAATACCCTCGACGTACGGAGGTTCGCGGAATACCGTGGCAAGTATGGCTCGCACCACCTTCAGTGTCGCGACGTTCAACATGTACAACCTGCAGGACGCGGACACGCCGCTCTACCCCACCTCCAAGCCATGGACTCCCGAGGAGTTCAAGCGCAAGAGCGAATGGGCAGCATGGCAATTGGGGATCGTCGGGGCGGACATCGTCGGAATGCAGGAAGTGTGGAGCAAGAGCGCACTGGAGTCGGTTCTTGCGGTGGATCCGCAGGGCCTGGCCGACGAATACGACGTCCTGGCCACTCCGGCGATAGGAACCTCCATCACCTGCGCCGCACTGGTTCGTAAAGGCCTATTGACCGGAAAGCCCAGGTGGATAACCGACTTCCCCAAGGCCGTGCGCCTTGAGTCCAGGGACGACCCCGCGGACCCGCAGGCACCCGTTATCGACGTCTCGATCAAGAGCTTTTCCCGGCCCGTGCTGAACTTCCAGGTTCAGCTGCGCGACGACGAACCGGCTACGGAAGTCTTTGTGGTGCATCTCAAGTCCAAGCTGCCCACGCAGATCAGCAGGGAGGCTTGGTACAAGAAGTCCTCGGCGACTTATCGGCCGCATCAACAGGCGCTGGGTGACGGGATCTCAACCATCCGCCGAACCGCCGAGGCAGTGGCTGTGCGGGTGCTACTCAACGGTGTCATGCGCGACACCGAGACTCCGGTCATCGTGCTGGGCGATATGAATGATGGGAAAGAGAGCAACACGGCGAACATCCTGACCAGCCAGCCGCGTTATCTCGTGGGAGATTCTCAGGGTGGCAGCGACTTTGGGCTCTACTCGGCGCAAACGTTGCAGGAATATCGGGACACACGCGACGTGTACTACACCCACGTACATCAAGATCTGCGGGAGTCGCTCGATCACGTGATGGTCAGCGAGCAGTTCTACGACCACAGCCGTAAGCGGGTCTGGCTCTTCGACGGGCTGCTGATCAACAACGACCATCTCAACTTCGAGAATCACCGGGAGACGGGTACCGGCGACCACGGCATCGTCAGGGTGAGCTTCAAGCACGACCCCGTCAAGTGACCGTCACGACGCGCTGAGAACTCGCCTGTCGCCGAGTGGGTTCGCGAGCGGCACGGCAAGAGAGCCCTGCACGGCGATCAGGATGCACGCCTTGCCGACGGACTCCGGTGGCGTGCCACCGTGCAACGCGATCTCGACGGCGTCATCGGTCTCACGGACGGTCGCGTGCACGCCGTGGCACTGCGGTGTGCCGCTGGTGAAGTGCACGATCACAGCGTCGCCGTCCGGGGAGCGACTCCAGGTGTCGAATGTCATTGGGCGGCTGTCGACGATGCGCGGGTCGTCCTCAAATACGACAGATGACGCGGCGGGTGGAACCTCCATAGGGGTGGCGACCGAGGTATCGGCCGCGGCCCGCGGCGTATCGAGCCCGCGATCGCCACAACCCGCGAGGGCGAGGAGGGACAGGACTGCCATCACAACCATGCGCATGCCCCCACGGTAGGCGCCCGGTCGGGTCATCTAGTGATCGGCGGCGAGAGCAGGGCACGGACCTCGCCGTCGGAGACCTGGTGAAAGTCCTCGTAGGCGTCGCCTACCGCCTGAAATCGGGAGGGGCACGACGCGACCACGAAATCGTCCACAAGGGGACAGAACCGGTGGAATGCCGATCGGGGGGCAACGGGAACCGCCGCCACCACTCGGGCGGGCGATGTTCGCCTGATCGCTCGCAATGCGACGCGCATCGTCGCACCGGTGGCTATGCCGTCATCGACCAGAATGACGGTCCGGTCCGCGAGGTCGATGCTGCGCTGTCGCAGGTACAGCTGTTCGCGTCGGACCAACTCGCGACGCTCACGGGCGGTCACATCCCGGACTTGTTCGAGGCTGACTCCCATCGCGCGCACGATGTCCTCGTCGACGACCACCTCGCCGCCGCTGGCAATGGCTCCCATCGCGTACTCCTCATGTCCCGGAACGCCAAGCTTGCGTACGACCAGCACCTCCAGCGGGGCGCTCAGAGCTGACGCGATCTCCCGCCCCACCGGAATTCCGCCACGTGGCAGCGCGAGCACCACGATGTCCCGCATCTTGTATGGCGCAAGGATGCTCGCCAGTACGCGGCCGGCGTCCTGGCGATCACTGAACATCCGATACGGGGGTGACATGGGCGGGTTTTGGGCTCGTGCTCCGAATGCCTCCATCTTCCAACTGCGACGTCGTGCTGACAACAGCCGCGCGCTGCGCGGCTTCGAACAACCGGTTACGGATGGCCGACACCGAATGCGGGAGCCACACCGCCTGCACGGGAACCAATGGGGGATTTGCGATCTCGATCACTCGCACCTTGCCGCGGTAGACAACGCCTGGGTCGTCGGTGACGAACGCGCAATGATCGGGGTGCGCGAGCACCGCCGTGTACGACGGGGTGCCCTGCACCGGATTGACCAGTAGTTGTGGCTCGAAACCGCTTCGGCGGCAATGTGAAACCAGCAGGTCTGTGTAGAAGGAGTGGCGGGGCGGGGACCACACCACGATGGGATAGTCCGCGATCGCGGTGATATCGATCCGATCGCCGGCGGCGAGGGGGTGAGATTGCACAACCGCGATGCGCAGCGGCTGGTAGAGCAGAGTGTCGGTGGCCAGGTCGGTGGGCATATCCACCCCGCGGCGGAGCGCCAGATCGAGCGAGCCATCGAGGAGGCCATCGCGCATGGTGCCCGGGAAGACCTGCCGGACGGTGATCGACACCGGGGGGTCCGCGATGACCGCCGGCTCGATGATCCGATAGACCTCCTCACTGGATATCGCGGGAGAGTGTCCGATAACAAAGGCCCGCTGAGGATTCGAGAAGTTACGTGTCGCGTTGGCCAGTACACGTATTCCGGCCAGGAGCGGCCGTGCGCCGGTGTACAGCTCGTGGCCGGCGTCGGTCAGTTGCAGACTGCGTTGCGCGCGTGAGAACAGCTCGACGCCAAGGTCACGCTCCAGTTGACGTATCGCCGACGACAGCGCCTGCTGGGTGATAAACAATTCCGCCGCAGCGGCGGCCAGAGTCGGCGCCTCCGCGGCCACAACGAACTGAAACAATCGCCGGGAATCCAGCAAGTTGGCCAGCGAACTACCTTCGGCTGTCGCGCTCATCTGCAATGACAACTCCTACTTGTGTTTATACAAGAATAATGTGGTTTTTCCTTGTGCTAGCTAAACCTACGATTTTGTAGGGAGATGTGGGTAACCATGAGACCCACTCGCAATGGCGGGTCCACACACGCGTAAAGGGAGATAATCGAGTGACAGATCATTCGCTAAAGGGTAAGACAGTTCTTGTCACCGGTGGAGGTAAGAATCTGGGTGGGCTGATCGCCCGGGATCTCGCAGCCAATGGCGCCGGTGCCGTCGCGATCCATTACAACAGCGCGTCGAGCAAGGATGCGGCCGATGAGACGGTGGCTGCGATCCAAGCGGGCGGGGCGAAGGCGGTGGCGTTCCAGGGTGACCTGACCACCGGAGACGCCGTAAGCAAACTATTCGCGGACACCGTCGAAGCGGTGGGGCGTCCCGACATCGCGATCAACACAGTCGGCAAGGTCATCAAAAAGCCGCTCACCGAAATCACCGAGGAGGAGTACGACTCGGCGAGCGCGGTCAACGCCAAATCCGCATTTCTGTTCCTCAAGGAGGCGGGTAAGCACGTCAACGACAACGGCAAGATCGTCACGCTGGTGACATCGCTGCTGGGCGCGTACACCCCGTTCTACGCGGCGTACGCGGGAACCAAGGCGCCCGTCGAACACTTCACCCGCGCTGCGTCGAAGGAGTTCGGGGAGCGTGGTATTTCGGTGACCGCGGTGGGCCCGGGCCCGATGGACACGCCGTTCTTCTACCCGGCGGAGGGTGAGGATGCGGTGGCGTATCACAAGACCGCCGCCGCGCTCTCGCCGTTCTCGAAGACCGGCCTGACCGATATCGAGGACATCGCTCCGTTCATCCGCTTCCTGGTCAGTGATGGCTGGTGGATTACGGGGCAGACCATCCTGATCAACGGCGGCTACACCACGAAGTAGTCACTGCTGCGATAGCGGCCTCGTCCGGGACGTCGAGGTCGCGGGAACTGGCCGCCGTACGTATTTGGCGAGTAGAACGCTCGCCAAGGCGACGGCGGCCAGTTCTGTCAGCACGCTGATCACCGCATACGGTGCCGGGTCCCAACCGCGTTCGGAAAACCCGAACAGGCCGATGGTGCGGGACAGCGCGAAGGCCACGAGCGCTCCGGCCGAACCCAGACCCGCCGCCGCGATGATCCAGTCGGGCGCGCCCACAGCGATGAGCGCAGCCAACGCGATGAAGACGCTGGCCTGCGCCAGGAACGCGGGCCCGATGGCCGGAATATATTGATAACCATGCATATACAAGAATGCATGGGCATACCCGCTGACGGCCATTGCCACGGCCAAGGTGAGGCGGTATGCGAGGTTCATGTCAGTTTGTCCTCTTTGATGGCAAGAGCCTGACTACCTTTCACGTAGCTGACCTCGCGGATGCCCAGGATGTCGTGCAGCTGACCGGCCGGCAGTGTCACCGGTTTCGGAGTCCGACCGTCGCCCGGTTTGGGTAAGGGGTAGGCCGTAGTCGTACCGCTGTAGAAGGTGATGTTTCCTTCGGTCTTGGTGAACAGTTGGTGCACATGTCCGTTGAGGCATGTCACGGACGCGAACCGCTTCATGTAGCTCAGGGCTTGTGCGGAATCATCTGTACCCCAACCCCATTCGGGATACATCGCGAACAGCGGGATATGGCTGAACACGATGATCGGGGTGTCGGCGGACAAGGGGTCGAGATCCTTGCGGATGAATTCGAGTTGGTCACCGCCGAGGTGGCCGAGCTTCTTCAGATTGAGGGTGTTGACCAGCCCGATCACGTGGACACCGGCGATATCGAAGCTGTACCACCCGTCGCCACGGGTACCGCCGCCGAAGACGCCGCGGTACTTCTGCCCGGCGTCGTCAACCGAATCATGCTCACCCGGAACGGTAAAGACATGTGGGGTGCTGATCCCGGACATCATCTGCTTCACCTGATCGAACTGCTCATCGGTGGCCAGGTGCGTGAGATCGCCGGTGTGGATGACAAAGTCCGGGGTGTAGCCCAGATTGTTGATCTGGTTGATCGCATGGCCGAAGGAATCGGCGACGTTGGTATTGGCGGTGCCGTTGAACCCGATATGGCTGTCGCTGATCTGCGCGAATCGCAGCGTCGGGCGGGCGCCGCTGGCCGCCGTGGCCGAACCCGATACACGCGAAATAACTTCTCCACCAGCGACAGTCAGTGCGACAGCGGCGCCGAACCACGCGGTGTGCCGGATCAGCTGCCGCCGGGACATGCTCTGCGGATCCTGTTCATTGGTCATTGCACTACTACCGTCGCCTTCATGAAGGGGTGGATGCCGCACACGTATTGGTAGGTACCCGCCTTGGCGAACTGATAGGAGAAGGTGCCCTGGGAGTCCAGTCCGGGGGAGCGGAACGTGCCATCCTCGGCCACCACGTTGTGCGGTTCTTCGTCCTTGTTCGTCCAGGTGACGGTGGTGCCTGCGGGCACGGTCAACGCGGGGGGATTGAAGGCGAAGTTCTCGATGTTCACTGCGGGACCTGCCGGGGCCGGCGCCGAGGGAGCGGCGCCGGTTGCCGGTATGGAGGACATACCGGGCATGTTGTGCCCGGACATGCCGAGAGTGCCGGTGGCGTCAGAAGCGATCGTGATCGACAGCGGCGCATCGGATGTGGTGCTACTTCCGCCGGAACATGCTGCCAGCGGGATCGCTAGTGCCGCGGCAACTGCGGCACAGCGCGACGAAGACAAATACATGGTGCCCCTTTCCATGGACGAGTCCGCGGCGAGTTGCGGACCACCGCACAGAGATAGGGGCGGGGGTTACAACCGGATCAGGCGGGACGATCGGGTGCGAACACCTCGATGTGACCGTCGGCCTCGCGCACTTCCAACGTGGGTAGCGGCTTGGGTGCGATGGGCAGCTGGTGCGTGATCACCCGCCCATCGGTGGTGAAAGATGTGGTGTGGCATGGGCACTGCAAGCGGTCATGCGCCCCGTCGAACCAGAGCTTGCACCCCTGATGTGTGCACACGCCCGACACCGCCTCTACCCTGCCGCCCACCCGACGCACGAATCCGTTGACGAATCCGAGGTCGAAGGGATGCACTCCGCCGTCGGGGACCGCACTGCTGGCGGCGACCCGCTGCCAACTTCCGGTGTTGGGGACGATCTCGCCCGAGTCCTGCTGGGGGTCGGTCTGCGGTTTCTGGGTGATCAGGCGGTCGGCGGTGACAGCCACCGCGGCGGCGGCAGCGGCCGCCGAGGTGCCGACGAGGAGGCTCCGGCGGGTGGGTGCTTGCCATCGCGGCTGGCCGGAAGGCGCTGGGGCATCGCCCATCTGCTCGGCCAGGCGACCCTGCAGGTTCGCGAGGAACTCCTGGCTCGGAGTGTCGTCGCCGGGCTGGCTCGCGCGCAGCTCGATCGCCGTCCGGATCTGCGCCGCTTCGAAATCGTCAGGACGGAACGGCTTGGGCCGGCGGCCCCGGAGCAGGTCGTCGACGTAGCGGCGCAGCCCACGCGGATTCATGACAGGTCCTGTTCGTTGATCTGGGCGGCCAGGCGCAGTGCGCGGTGTTGGAGCACCTTGGCATTGGCGACGGTGACACCCATCGTGGCGGCGGACTCCTTGATCGAACAGCTTTGCAGGAATCGCAGTTCCAAAATCCGACGATAGTTGTCCGGTAATGCGTCCAATACAGCCTTCGCGTGCAGCGGTGCGGTGCTGATGGATTCCTCGGAGTCGGGCGGCCGGTCGGCGATGTCCTGCATGTCGGGGATCGAGGTGATCTCGCGGCCCAATGTCTCGCGCCAGTGTGCGGCGAGCACCGTGCGCGCAACCGTCCGCAGGTAGGCCCGTACCTCGGCCTTAGTCACCGTCAGGCGTAACGGCCTCAACGCAGCCAGGAATACCTCGGCTGTCAGATCCTCGGTATCTGGCCTATTGCCCACCCGTGCGTAGATGGTGCGATAGACCCAGACGGCATTGTCTTGGTACACGGACTGCCAGTCCGGGTAGTGATCGTCACCCGCCGGGACGGCCCGCAAGCCGCGCCGGGCGGTGGGATCACGTTGTGTCATCACCGTCGGTTGTCCCGTCCCCAAAACGTCCCTCGAAAGGCAGCTGGATGTCTGCCTCTGATGAGAAGTAGTGCCGGTGGTTACACGATGCCGGCGGCCAATTGGTTCGGGGTAGCGTCACTGCAATGACGGGTGCTCTCGATGGGATCCGGGTGCTGGAACTGGGCACCCTGATCGCCGGGCCTTTCGCGGGGCGGTTACTCGGGGATATGGGCGCCGAGGTGCTCAAGATCGAGCCGCCCGGTGCACCGGATCCGCTTCGGACCTGGGGCCAGGCCGAGGTCGACGGGCACCACGTGTTCTGGACGGTGCACGCTCGCAACAAGAAGGCCATCACCCTTGATCTGCGCACCGAGGCCGGGCGCGCACTGTTTCTCGATCTCGTCGAGAAGTCGGATGTGATCGTCGAGAACTTCCGGCCAGGGACTCTGGAGAAGTGGGGTCTGGGCTACGACGTCCTGGCGGAACGCAACAACGGCATCATCTTGGTCCGCGTCTCCGGTTACGGACAGACCGGTCCGGACGCGCACAAGGCCGGATACGCCTCAGTGGCCGAAGCCGCCAGCGGCCTGCGGCACCTCAACGGATTCCCCGGTGGTCCGCCGCCACGGATGGCGCTCTCGATTGGTGACACTCTCGCCGGGATGTTCGCGGCCCAGGGCGCACTGGCGGCGCTCTATCGGCGGACCGTCACCGGTCGCGGACAGATCGTCGATGCGGCGTTAACCGAGAGTTGTTTGGCCGTACAGGAATCCACCATTCCGGATTACGACGTGGGTGGGGTGGTGCGGGGTCCGTCGGGTACTCGGTTGGAGGGCATCGCGCCCTCGAACATCTACCAGAGCGCCGATGGCAGTTGGGTGGTCATCGCCGCCAACCAGGACACCGTCTTCCGCAGATTGTGTGTGGCGATGGATCAGCCGGAGCTGAGCACCGATGATCGATTCGTCAATCACGTTGCCCGTGGCCGCAATCAGGATGAGCTCGACACCATCATCGCTGGGTGGGCGGCGCGACGCCTGCCCGCCGACATCGTCGATGTGCTCAGCGCGGCCGGGGTGATCGCCGGCCCCATCAACACCGTTGCCGATGTAGTGCAGGACCCACAGCTCAAGGCGCGTGAGATGCTCGTCGAGCATTTCGACGAGCGCCTCGGCCGCTCGGTGCTGGGGCCGGGAGTGGTTCCGGTGCTGTCCGAATCGCCGGGCGGCGTCCGGAATGCGGGCCCGGCCCGACCCGGGCAACACAACGAGGACGTCTTCGTGGGGCTGCTGGGGAAGAGCGCCGCAGATATCGACAAGCTGCGCGCCGAGGGGGTGCTGTGAGTTCGATGAGCCGCGTGCGCGAAGAGCAAGCGCAGATGCCCGCCCACGTCACCATCCGCGAGGTGCTGCTGCGGGATGGCCTTCAGCTTGAGGCACCGATCTCGTTGGCGGACAAGCTGAAACTTCTCGACGCGATCGCCGCGACAGGGGTGCGCGAGGTCGAGGCCACCGCATTTGTGTCCCCCTCCAAGATGCCGGCGCTGGCCGATGCCGCCGAACTGTCCGCGCAGCTGTACAACTATCCGGATATCGAATTCTCCGCACTCGTCGCCAGCCCTAACGGTGCCAAGCGCGCCCTTGCGGCGGGTCTCACCTCGCTGGAGTACGTGGTCTCTGCGTCCGACGGACACAGTCGCGCCAACGTCGGCAGCACTAGTGCCGAGGCCACCGCGCGCATCGAGGAGATCGTGGCGCTCGCGCGTGACACGGGTGCCACAGTGGAGGTCATTGTGGCCTGCTCATGGGACTGCCCCTTCGACGGCCCCACCCCCGAACAGCGGGTCCTCGATATCGTGCGCCGGGCCCGGGAATGGGGCGCGGACCGTTTCGCCCTGGCCGACACCATCGGCACCACAACGCCGCGCCGCGTTACGAATCTCGTTGCGGCCGTTCGGCCCATTGTCGGCGACGCGCCGCTGGGCGCGCACTTCCACAACACCCGTGGATCCGGTTTGGCCAGCGCCTATGCCGCCGTGCAATCCGGGGTGACGCGGCTCGATTCTTCGATTGGCGGACTCGGCGGATGCCCGTTCGCGCCCGGAGCGACCGGCAATATCGCCACCGAGGATCTGGTATATCTACTGCGGGACAGCGATATTGACGTCGACGTTGATCTCGAAGCCGCGATCGAGGCGGCCCGAGTGGTGCAATCAGTAGTCGGGCACGCGGTCCCGAGCGCTCTGCTGCGCGCGGGCGACCGCTTGCTGAACTAGACCGCCGACTTCAGCGGGTTGTGTTCGGCGTAGATCTGCTCGATGCGCGCCTCATCGATCCGGTTGCGCACTTGTTGCGATTCGTGGGTGTCACGCACGACCTTCGCCAGCCCGAAGCAGCTGGTCACCAGGAAGAGCGTGCACACCGCGAGGAATGCGCGGGGCCACGGCGATATCGGTAGGTACACGATGCCGCCCAGCGTCGAAGCGAATGCGACCGCGAAGGCGATGGCGGATTGGATGTAATACGCGGTGGACGCGCGGACTGTGGGCTCCGATGTGCTCATACGACCACGGTGGCAGCCGCCGCTTCGTATGGCATGAGTAGAGCTACCCGATATGCGGGCGCAAGTTTGCGTGCAGGTCGCTGGTAGCGATACGGGGGCTGGCCCCAGGAAATGGTGCTGTGGGCTGGCCTCGGTCACTAACTTGCGCGCTTGCCCTTCTTCGGTGCTGGCAAGAGGTCTAGCTTGCTAACTGACTCTCGGGTCAGTTAGCGCCACATCGAATTCAAGGAGGACCATGTCCACTCCGGTGCTGTTGGGGATCGTCGTGGGAGTGCTGGCCCTCGGGGGCTTGCTGGGAGCGGCGGTGCTTTTCGTCCTCGCCTCCGGCGACAGCGGGCCCCGCCGCTTTGGGGTGACCATGCCGGACACGGACTTCTTCGACAAGACGGCATCGTTCGCAGTCACTGCGCAGATCAGCGTGCCGGGGCCCGTTGAACGTGTGTGGACCCAGGTCTCGGAGGGCGGCTATCTGGAGTCGATTCCTTTCGTGTCCGGGCCGGCGAGATCGGGCGACCAGATTGTGACCCGCACGCCGTTGTTCGCGATCACCGAGAAGGTGGTCCACAGCGAGGAGGGCCTCAAGCTGGTCGCGATCGGCACCGGTATTTCAGTTCCACTGGTGCTCAAGGCATTCGGCGAACGCTGGGAGCTGGCCGCTGACGGGAACAAGGTGCTGGTGCGCTGGACGGTGGCAGGCACCCCGAAGTGGGTCGGCTGGTTCCCGTTGCGCTGGACGGCGTTCGCGGTGCGCCCGTTCCTGCGGACGCTGCTGTTCCTGGCTATCCGTTAGCCGCCGCCTTCGAGAGTGGGACATCACCCAGGACGATCCCGCTGAACATCGTGGCGATCGTGTCGGCGACTTCGGTCATCGTTGTTGCGGGATCATCGGATTCGGCGATGATGCTGTTGGCCGTGACGAACATCGTCATGAGCATCCGGGCCGCCATGGGCGTGTGCACGCCGGCCTTCAGCTCGCCACGGGCGGCGAGAGTTTCCATGAGGGTGACCAGTGGCGGTAGCACGATGGTCTCGTCGATGTGGCGGTACGTCTCCTCGCCGAGGACCATAGGCGCCTGACGCATGAGTTCCCGGTAGGTCTTGTCGTTGAGTGATCGCGACAGATAGACCCATGCGGAGGTGGCCGCGACCTGCGGGCCGCTCGGGCCAGGCTTGTCCAGACGGCGGATGGCGGTGGTGACGGTGTCCGCCGTCTCGGTCAGGCACTCGGTGAGCAGTGCGGTGAACATCGCCTGCTTGTCGGAGAAGTGGTAGTAGAACGTGCCCTTGCTGACCTCGATGCTGCTGACGATGTCATCGACGGTGACGCTGTTGTAGCCCGTGGTCGTGAAATGCCGGCGTGCGGAATCCAGAAGATCGGAACGAGTCTGTTCTGCGTACATCTGCCGCCGAGTAGCCATGGAGGCAGTCTAGTCAGATCCCGACTCATGGTCAGTTTCTGAACCGGGACTCACCACACCATGCGTGCGAGATATGTCTGTGCGTAGCGTCGCACTGCGACGGTGTCGGTGATATCGAGAACGCCCGCGCGATTGGTGAGCAACGAACCCACAAGGCGCACAAGAATTTCCGATACTGCCAGCACCGCCTCGTCGGGCATGGTGACGCCGCTGTGTCGAAGAGAGGTCGCCACCAGGGCACTGGCCCGCACGATGGCCTTGTCGCCCGAGGGCGTATTCAATCCGATCACCAACTCGGGCTCGTTCTCGATGATGGTGCACGCCAACCGGTTCTCGGTGATGAGCCGCATGGCCAAGGTGAAGCACTCGACAATGGCCCCCTGCGCATCCTGGCCGTTGGCCGCGACGGCGAGGTGGCCGAAGATGAGCAGGCTCTCGGCCTCGATGAGGTGCTCGAACAACGCTTCCTTGGTGGGGAAGCGGCGGTAGAGGGTGCGTCGGCTCACCCCGGCACGTCGCGCGATGGCGTCCATGTTGGCGCGGCGCATGCCATGGCGCTCGAACTCGGTGCGCGCGGCGTCGAGCACGGCATCGGCGGGCGGGGCGTCGGTCACCCCCTGAGTATTCGCCTCTTGACGCAAGCCGCTCATCGGTGCGGTCATGCTGCCCGGTTGTGCAGCGGGCGGGGGTCGACTCCTTCACGCTTCCAGCCCTCAGAAGCCCACGGCAGATACAGGGCGCGCACCGGCAGCCTGTTGAATACCGGGTTCAGCGTGCGCATGACCTTGGCGAAGCGCTGAAAGTTGCGCTCCTTCTTGTCGTTCCACTCCAGTCGGCAGACGGCCTTCATCTGCGGAGGGAGTGTTCCGACGATGACCGTCCGGATGA
This sequence comes from Mycobacterium sp. D16Q16, assembly GCF_002013745.1. NCBI lineage: Bacteria > Bacillati > Actinomycetota > Actinomycetes > Mycobacteriales > Mycobacteriaceae > Mycobacterium > Mycobacterium sp. D16Q16. The sequence goes on along the minus strand of NZ_MAEY01000005.1, from coordinate 102,894 downwards.
AGGCGTTCAGTGGCGCTGATAGCACCCGCCACACCGGCTGGGGAATCTGCTTGGGCCCGGGTACACCCTGACGGATGTAACCCGTGGCGTACAGGATCGTCTTCGTCGGCACGAACCGGTCGAACATCCCCTCCATGTACGTGACGAACTCGTCGTACGTCTGCGGCTGATTGCGCGCGCTGACGCCGTACAGGCTGTACCAGACCTTGCTCTCCTCGAAGATTCGTACCTTCTCCGCGCGGGACAGCCTCCGGATGAAGGTGTCGGTGATGTACAGCACCTGATCGACGAAGGTCGCATGGGCCCAGTAGAAGAGCTCAGGATTGAGCGCGTGGTACCGCGAACCGTCGCTGATGGTTCCGGTGATCGGCTTGTGAAAATCGCGCACCATCCGGCCCCACTTCTGCGGGTCTGCCGAATAGATGGTCTTCATGATGGGCGGGCCGGAGCGGCGTGCGCGGCCGAAGGTGTCGGTGAAGATCACCGAGTGGTCCTCGACCGCCTTGCCCAGCTGCTCGATGCAGTTCTCGGTGCCCGCGAGTCGCTGAAAACCCAGCACGCCGCGGATATCGCCGTAGAACTTCCACACCAGGGAGTCGGCACCCAGTCGCGGTGTTTCCACGGAGTCGTCGGCGGCGTCGTCCACGGGCATGGGAATTGCTTCGCGCAGCCCTTCGTCCAGGCTGACGGGGCGAGTGATGGCGCTCTGATCGACCATGAGCACCACGCTAGCTCAATGGCACAAAACTGCGCAAGTGTGCCAAGGGTGATTAGTCGGTGAAGTCGATACGCACCGATACGGGGGTGGTCTCCAGTGCCTTGACCACCCGCGCGCCGACGGCCCCGAACTTGCGGCCGCGCGCGACGACGTCATCATCGGGCCGGAACTGGGCGGTGCCGGTGCGCCACCTGTTTCCCTGCTTCAGGCGGACATTCGGGTTCGCGGCAATGTTGCTGCCCCAGCCCGAGCGGGTGCCGTGCTGGCTGATCACCCACGCGCCGGTCGCGTCGAACTGGACGGAGACCGGGACCCGGCGCAGCTGGCCGGTCTTGCGTCCGGTGGTCTCCAGCTCCGAGGCGAGCGCCGTGCGCAAGCCGAGCTTCGTCAGTGCCGCGACGGCTGGATTGAGCAGGTAGCGCCCCATCGCCCGCTCCCTGCGGAACTTGCGCAGTGTCTTGTCCGTCATGAACTTCTCCTTCTCCGAAAGGCGTCGACTCCATTGTTCTTGAGGAGCCGAAGTGCGGTGATCCATGGGCCGATAGTGGGGTCCGGGTCAGTCCCCGCGCCCAGGCGGTGCAGTTGCGTGTTGTGCCACTGGAGTTCCAGTGCACTGAGGAAAGACTTCGCTCTGCCGGTTGCCGCGAGCCACGCAGGCATGGGGAGGGAGGCGTCCGGAACGGTGAGCTTGTCCTGGCGTGCGGTTAGCAGGCTGTCGGCGGCGACCGGGTTGACGGTGGTTGGGCGCCCGAGTCCCACGACATCGCAATCACCCGATCGGACGGCCTCCGACATCGCGGCTTCGGTGCGGAACCCGCCCGTCACCGCGATCGGTACATCACCGGCCGCCTCGCGGGCGGTGCGGGCGTACTCCAGGAAGTAGGCCTCGCGGGCCTGGGTCGACGCCGATGTCACCAGCGGCCTGCCCTCCATCGCCGGCGATTCGTAAGTACCGCCGCTGATTTCGATGAGGTCGACCTCTTCGGAGGCGAGTGCCGCGATGACTGCCCGCGACTCCTCCTCGGTGAAGCCTCCGCGCTGGAAGTCCGCGGAGTTGAGCTTGATGGCGACCGAGAAACCGGGACTCACGGCAGCCCGAGTGCGGCGGACGACTTCGAGGACGAAGCGCATGCGACGTTCGGGGTCACCGCCCCACCGGTCGGTGCGCCGGTTGGTGCGCGGCGACAGGAACTGCGCCACGAGATAGCCGTGTGCGCCGTGGATTTGAACACCGTCGAACCCGGCGGCATCCGCGATCGTCGCCGTGGTGGCGTAGCGGTCGATAATGTTCTCGATCTCGTCGTCGGCGAGCTCGCGCGGGGCCTGCCAGCCGGGGACGTTCATCTTGATTGCCGACGGTGCCACCGGCTGGGATGCCGTGGCGAGCGGGTTGGCTTGCCTGCCGGGATGGTTGACCTGCATCCAAATCAGGCCGCCGCCGTCCTTGGTCGCCTTGGCCCACCGGGACAGTCCATCGAGATGCCTGTCGTCCTCGATGACCACGTTCCCCGGCTCGCCCAGATGACTGCGGTCGACCATCACATTGCCGGTCACGACGAGGCCGAAGCCACCGGTTCCCCAGCGGCGGTACAGCTCGACGAGTCGGTGGTCAGGGCCCTGGGATGTGTCGCCGAGGCCCTCGCTGAGAGCCGACTTCATGAGCCGATTGCGCAGAACCTGGCCCGAGGCCAGGGGGAGGGGGTCGTGTAGGTCTGCCACGCGGCCGACGCTAGTACACCGATTGGTTTACTGCAATGTTCCGGTAATCGCCCCATGTCGGGGACGCCTCGGTAGACTGAGCGGTATAGTTAACACCCGACAAGTTTGGAGGCAGGCAGGATGTCGGCACGTGACACCTTGATCGCAAGCGTGACGGGTCTGGTGCGGCGCAGGGGCGTCGCGGGAACCGGTCTCAACGCACTGCTCGAGGACAGCGGTGTTTCACGGAGAACCATCTACCTGAACTTCCCTGGCGGCAAGCAGGAGCTGGTCGCCGAGGCAACTCGTCTTGCCGGGCAAGAGCTGACGGACATCATCAAGGCGGCCGGTGACGGGATTGACCCGGCCCGCGGGATCGAACTGTTCATCGAGCTATGGAAGGCGCAGCTCGGCGAAACCGAGATGCAGGCGGGGTGTCCGATCGTCGCTGCCGTGCTCGGACGTACCGAGGCACCTCAGGCCGCTGCGGTGGCGGCCGAGGCCTTCCGGGATTGGCATGAGCTCCTCGCGGGACGCCTCGAGAAGTATGGGGTGGAAGCGGCCACCGCTCGCTCGCTGGCGCGGACAATGATCGCCGCGATCGAAGGTGCGGTCATCATGTCGATCGCCGAGCAGTCGACGGAGACGCTCGATGACGTCGGACAGCGTTTGGCGGAGCTCATCCGGCTGTACATCCCGGCCGAATCCAAGGCGTAACCTCCCACCCACCTGCGCAGTAGGGTCGGCAGATGCACAGCGCTACCCCGCGCGACCCTTCCCCGTGATCAGCGGCAGATCCAGCGTGGTGCGCACGCCGGCATCCGCGGCGACGACGGCAGGTACCGCATTGACCACGCGCATCGCCGTCGCGATCAGATTGGCGTAGTTGTGATCGCCGCGCGCACTGAATGAGCCCAAATCCAGGATGTAGCTGGGCTCCCCGGTGATCTCAACGCGATAGGTGCCACCTTCGTGTGCGGGCTGTGGCCAGTCCGGTGCCAGATCCTCGCGCAGGCGGGTGAAGTGCTCAAGGACCGTCACCACCTTGCCGTCCTTGATGCCGCGCACCTCGAAATGCAGCGCGGCCATGGTGCCTGCGGGAATATGCCCCGACGAGATCTCGAAATCCTCGGGCGCGGGAAGTTTTTCGTATGTCTCAGTGACTTCGTCCAAGTCGATACCGAGGCCGGCGGCGAGCTGTCGTACCACCGAGCCCCAGGCCAGGGACAGCACTCCCGGCTGCAGCAGGATGGGCGTCTCGTCCATCGGCTTACCGAAACCCATGACATCGAACATCACCGTCGCACTGTCGTAGGTGGCGTAGTCCACGATTTCGATACAGCGCACCTGATCGACGCGCTGGCAGGTGCCCATGAGTGCCAGCGGTAGCAGGTCATTGGCAAAACCTGGATCGATTCCGCCAATGAAGATCGACGAGTTGCCCTCGCGCGCAGCAGTTTCGATGGGCTCCAGCATGTTCTCCGGGAGTACGCCCCACGGATACTGCAGGAATACTGGCGCGCTGGCGGCGATGTTGATTCCGGCGGCGAGGATCGAGCGCAGATCCTCGATCGCCTCCATCAGCCGGTTGTCGGTCATGGCGGTGTACACCACGCAGTCGGGCTTGAGCGCCAGAATCTCTGCCGGGTCCGAGGTCGCGGAGACGCCGGTGGTGGGGTCGAGCCCGGCGAGCTCACCCGCGTCCTTACCGGCCTTGTTCGCCCCAGAAACCCACACCCCGACCAGCTCCATGTTGGGGTCGGTGATTACCCCGGCCAGCGCATGCTGGCCGACATTGCCTGTGCCCCAGACGGCTACACGTGTCTTCGTCATATCAGTCCCATCTCGAAGCGGTCAGGAAAGGTCGGGTAGCGGGATGTCGAGGTTGGGCGCGATGAGGCCACCGTCGACTTCGAGTACCTTGCCGGTGAGGAAGCTCCCGGCAGGTGATGCGAGGTATAGGGCTGCTGCCGCGATATCGCTCGGATCACCCAGGCGATGCAGCGGCGTGTTCTTCTCCAGCGTTCCGCGCACCTCGTCGTTACCCGCCACGATTTCCAGCGCCGAGGTGAGGATGGAGCCGGGAGCGATGCCGTTGACTCGGATTCTTGGACTCAAATCCATTGCGGCCGTCCGTGTGTACTGAGCCAGCGCGCCCTTGGCGGTGCAGTAACCCAGGAAGGCCCGGCCCGGCAGTCGGCCCATAGTGGACGTGATGTTGATGACCGACGCGTTGTCGGATTTAAGCAGGTGCGGCACAGCGGCACGCAGCAGTGCGTGCCCGTTGAGGACATTGAAGGAGAAGGCCTCGGCGAGGTCCTCGTTGGTGGTGTCCAAGAACGGTTTCGGCATGGTGCCGCCCACGTTGTTGACGACGATGTCGAGTCGTCCGAATCGGTCTACTGCCTTCTGGGCCAGTGAAGCGGATGCTTCGGTATCGGACAGATCGGCGACCACGATCTCCGCCTGGCGGCCTGTCGCCTCGACCTTCTCCGCGACCTCCCGCAGCTGCGATTCGGTACGCGAGGCGATGAGCACATCGGCACCCGCCTGTGCGAAGGCCTCCGCAATCGCGGCGCCGAGTCCGCGGCCCGCGCCGGTAACGACCGCGACATTGCCGTCGAGCCTGAAACGGTCCAGAATCATCTCTACCTCCGTGTCGAATATTCGACTACCTTGGGGCGAATAGTCGATGCACTGTAGACCCGGACCTTGCCTCGCGCAAGAGGGGAGAACCCATGCCCGCCACTTCGCCGCCGACCGTTCGCGTGGTGCGAATCGTGGAAATGCTTGCTGCTGCAACACAACCCAAATCGATTAGCGAGATCGCCGCATCCACGGGCATTTCCCGCGCCACCGCGACTGCCGTGGTGAACGAGTTGGAGGCTGCAGGGTGGCTAGTGCGCGACGATGAGCTTCGGTACCGCGTCGGGTCTGCCCTGCCCCGTGCCGTCGAGGCCACCCTGCCCCGGGCCATCCAGGACGCACTGGCCCGAGTTGCCGCAGAGGCACACGCTGGGGCGACGGTCAGCCGAATAGGCCCGAAGACGTTGACGATCGTCGCCAAGGCACAGGCGGGACGCCGGGCCGTCGCGGGATTCGCGGTGGGCCAGAGCATCCCGCTTGCCTTTCCCGCCGGTTCGGCGGTCATGCCCTGGCGTTCATCCGACGAACGTGCGCAATGGCTCGGTACGGCGCGTGGCCTGAGTGCGCGTTCTGGTCAGCGGCTCGTGCAGCAGGTTGCCGACTGCGGATATGTGGTCTACCGCCCCGACCACGATGACACGGGGATGGTCGATCTGCTCTCGGACCTGCTTGGTTCGGTGGGCTCGGAGGTAATGGAGGCGGCGCTGCGTGAACGGCTGCTGCGACAGCTGTCCCGGCTCACCTCGCGTCCTTATTCGCGCGATGAGCTGAGCTCCGACGCGGTACTGCCGATTAGCTATCTGGCGGCGCCCATTTTCGAGGGCGCCGATGCCGCGTACGAACTTCAGCTGGGCCCGTTGCTGCCCAGCGCGACCCGTAGCGAGCGAGAAGCGCTGATCGTGACGTTGACGCGCGGGGCGCGGGAGCTATCCGGACTATTCGCGGAGAGGTGACGCCCTAGCCCGCGGTGACGACGGGGACGCCCTCGGACGGTTGCACGATGACGAACCCCTGGCCCTGGAATGCGACTTGGAGCGCCTCTCCGGAGCCGCGGCCAATGAGGGCGCCGGCCTTGAAGCTCGTCTTGAGCTGGGTCTGCAGATTCGCCGACCAGGCCACGACGGCGTTGGTATCGGCGAATGTCGGCGCCTCGGCGGCATTGAGCACCACCGGCGGGCCGTCGGTGGTCAGCGCGACCCAACCGGTTCCGCGCAATGTCGTGTTGAACAGACCGCCTGTCACCATGCTGGCGCCCTTGACCCGCTCGATGTTCCAGTTCAACCCAGCGGAAAAGGCCAGCACATTCTTGCCGCTGATCGAGAGGCCCGCGTTGTTCAGATTCAGCAGATGAACGTCGAAGGCGCGCTCGGCCAGGAACACGTCGCCTTGGCCAGAACACCTCATCAGGGGCAGGCCTTCACCGGTCAGCGCCTTCTTCAGGAACTTGGCCGCGCCGCCGCCCTCGAAGGCGAAGTCGACATTGCCCTGGTAGGCCACCATCGATCCCTGACGTGCGAGGAACGGCTCGCCGAGGCGAACGCGCAACAGCTTTGCGTTCTGATTGGAGATCGGCTTGGCCTCATTCTCGCTGAACCGGCCATCCACCAGATCTCCACTGATACCGGAGAATTGGTCGCCGATGGACTGAGCCTGAGCCGCCGGCTGTGCAGCCGCGGTGGGCGATGTGACCTGTGGTTCGGGCGGTGCGGAGCCTCCGAGCGGTGCCGAGCTGACCCTGCCCTGGTGTGCGACTTGATCCGTCCAGCGCTGGCCGTCGTGCCAGCGGAATTCAAACCGTCCGTCGGGATCAGGCTGCCAGCTTCCGGGGTTCGGAGTCGTCATGGACTCCAACCTAGTAGGCGGCTAGCGCTGTTCGATCAGGATTGTGGGGACTGCCAGCCCGGGATCCTTGACGGTGGCGACCCGTGTTCCCGGCTTGTGGCCGTTGCGGATATCGCTGAGCGTGACGTCGGCGGCAGTCAGGCGCGCATGAGTCGCGTCGATGTCAGCGGTGCGCCAGGCGATTCCCCACAGCGAGTCGGGGCCGGAGGGGTCGTCGTCACGCAACACCACCTCAACCACCAGCCCTGCGCACCGGAAGAACAATTGGTGTACACCCCACGACTGCCTGCGATCCAGGCGCAGGTCGAAGCCGAGCCGTCCGCACAACGTCGCAATGATTCTGTCGCGATTGGGAGAGAACAGCACCAGGTGATCGATCTGACCACTCTCTGAGTCCGACTGTGCGGGCGGGGCGGGTCGCTGGCTCAATCCCAGGGTGAGTCCGTCAACCTGTCCCGCGGCAATGTCTCCGCGAGAAATCAGGGAGAGACCGCGTCGATCGAGCAGCCGAGTCGCGGAGGCCAGGTCCCCGACACGAAACAGCATTCCCGGGTGCGGCGCCCATTCGGGGAGACCGAGATGGAGCTGGGGATGTGGAATTTCGGTGCCGAGCAGCCTCGCGTAGGCGGCCTTTGCATCAGCGAGATTTGGAACGTCCAGAAGCACCGAGTCCAGTTCGGTGATCATCAGAGCATTTCCTCCCTGCCGGACCGGAGTCCGCTTATGCATACTGGTGGTGTGCGCTTTCAGCTTCTCGACATTGTCTTCCATCTGCCACACCCCGCGACGGGGGCGTTGGCGCCCGCCGCCGACCGGCTGAATCGGGTGGTCGAGACCGCAGTGCTGGCGGAGAGCCTGGGTTTTGATTCCTTCGCGGTCGGGGAGCGGCATGCGGGAGACGTGCTGTCCTCGGCTCCGACGGTGCTGTTGGGCGCGGTGGCCGCAGCCACTGACCGGATTCTGTTGTCCACCGGGGTCACGGTGCTGTCGCTCCTGGACCCGGTGCGCGCGGCAGAGGACTTCGCCACCATTGATCAGCTGAGCCGTGGCCGGCTCGAGATCGTCATCGGGAAGGGCAATGAGGACCGCCAGTACCCGTTGATGGGACTGGATATCGCCAGACAGTACGAGTACCTGCAGGAGAACTACGAGTTGCTGCGGAGGCTGCTGCGTGAGGAGCGCGTCGACTGGACGGGCGTACACCGGCATCCACTTGCCGACGCGACCACGTTGCCCAGGCCGTACGACGGACCGTTCCGGATCTGGCACGGCTCAGCGACTTCGACATTCGCGGTCGAACTCGCCGCCAAGTGGGGCGACCCGATAGTCACCGCAAATGCCTTGCAGCCCAAGGAGAATTACAAGGTTCTCATCGACAGGTATCGGGAGCTGTACGCACAGAATGGGCACGACCCGGCCAACCTGCATGTGGGTGCGGGCTCAGGCGGGCTCTACCTGGCAGACACGACCGAACAGGCCATCGCGCAGTACCGGCCCATCTATGAGGCACGCCTGGCGCAGATGGCGAAGCTCAAAGACCATCCGAGGGCCGTCGGCAAGTTTCCGTCCTTTGAATCCATCGAGGACGCGGCAGATCGCGGGCCGGTGTTGGCCGGCTCCCCGGAACGTGTGGCCGAGAAGATCATTCAGTGGCATGGCGCCTTCGGTCACGAGTTCCAGTCGATTTCGTTGAGCCCCGAGGCCGACTTCGAGGAACAGCAGGACACCCTGCGCCGATTCGCCGAGGAGGTTGTCCCGCTGGTGAAGGCGGAGGTCACCTCGACGCTATGGAGCCCCCAGGACACGCAGCGAGCCAAGGGATTCACGGCGGCCTGAGGGGTGCCCGTGTCAGATCTGACCCGGGTGATTCATGGGGTTCAGCGGGCTCGCGGGGTTGGCCGGGTTATTGGGATTCATGGGGCTGGCCGGGTTCGCGGGGTTGTTCGGGTTCATCGGACTGGCCGGGTTCGCAGGGTTGTTTGGGTTGAGCGGGCTGGCGGGGTTCGCCGGATTCGACATGCTGTTCGGGCCGTATGGACCAACGTTGCAGACCGCATTGGCGTTGCCGATGCAATCACCGGGGTTGAACGGATCGGGATCTGCCGGGTCGGCACTCGCGAGAGGCGTGGCAAACAGCGTCAAGGCAATGAATAGCGCGCCGGTGGCCATCGACTGGAGCATTGAGCCAGCCTAGCAAGCCTATTGAGTCTTTCTCGGGGGATCGGACAGGGGGCTGCGTAACGGGTGGACGTGCCTGTCCTTGCCCAAAACTAGAACATGTTCTAACGTCGAGCGAAGTGCCTGATCGGCGACCATTTACTGAGGAGCGCGATGCCTGACCCATTTGACCCACTGCACGGGTCGATCAACTCCGGGCACCTGCTGGTCGCCGCTCTGAAAAAGAATGCGAACGCGCCCGCGCTGGTGCTCGGGAACGTGACGCTCACCGGTGCGCAGATGGCCGACGAGATCAGCAAGTACATCCAGGCCTTTACCGCGCTGGTGCCCGATCCGACCGATGGTCAGGGCATGTTGGCACTCAACCGCCCCGAGGTGCTGTTGGTCATCGGCGCGGGGCAGCTGCTGGGCACCCGGCGTACCGCGCTGCATCCACTCGGGTCACTCGACGATCATGCCTATGTACTGGCCGACGCCCAGATCACCACGCTGGTCATCGACCCCACCCCGCAGTTCGTCGAGCGCGCCGCCGCCCTGGTGGAGAAGGTGCCGACGCTGACCCGCGTGCTGACCCTCGGCCCCGTCCCCGCTGAGCTGGCAGAGGTGGGGCATGATCTGGTCTCTGCGGCCGCGGATTTTGCGGCGAAGCCGCTGGTGCCGGTCAACCTCTCGCCGGACCACATCAATGGCCTTACCTATACGGGCGGGACGACGGGTAAGCCCAAGGGCGTCATCGGGACCTCGCGGTCGATTCTGACCATGACGCAGATCCAGCTGGCCGAGTGGGAATGGCCGGAGCGGCCAAAATTCCTGATGTGTACCCCGCTTTCACACGCCGGTGCCGCGTTCTTCATGCCGACCCTGATGAAGGGCGGGTCCATGGTGGTGTTGCCCAAGTTCGATGCGGGCGCCGTGCTGGCCGCGATCGAGGAGCACAAGATCACTGCCACCATGCTCGTGCCGTCGATGATCTACGCGCTGCTGGACCATGCGGATTCTCAGACCCGCGACCTGTCCTCACTGCAGACCGTCTACTACGGCGCCTCGGCCATCAACCCGGTGCGGCTGGCGGAGGCAATCGAGCGGTTCGGGCCGATTTTCGCGCAGTACTTCGGCCAGTCCGAAGCGCCCATGGTGATCAGTTACCTGGCCAAGGGCGACCACGATGCCCAGCGGCTCTCCAGCTGCGGCCGGCCCTCGGCGTTCCTGCGCACGGCGCTGCTCGACGAGAACGATCAGCCGGTCAAGCAGGGTGAGCCCGGCGAGATCTGTGTGGCCGGACCTTTGGTGGCGGGCGGCTATTGGGGCCTGCCCGAACAGACCGCCGACACGTTCAAGAACGGCTGGCTGCGTACCGGCGATGTCGCGCGCGAGGACGAGGATGGTTTCTGGTTCATCGTCGACCGGACCAAGGACATGATCGTCACCGGTGGCTTCAACGTGTTCCCCCGCGAGGTGGAAGATGTTGTCGCCGAGCATCCGTCGGTCGCACAGGTCGGTGTCATCGGGGTGCCCGACGAGAAGTGGGGCGAGGCGGTGACGGCGATCGTGGTGTTGCGTGCGGACGCCGACAGCAGCGGCGACGCGGTGTCGAAGATGACGTCCGAAATACAGTCCGCGGTCAAGGACCGCAAGGGTTCGGTGCAGTCACCCAAGCATGTGATCGTCGCCGACTCGCTGCCGTTGACCGCGCTGGGCAAGCTGGACAAAAAGGCTCTGCGCCAGAAGTACGCCACGGTTTAGCTCTCTGGCGAGAGCAGATTCCGGGCGCTGGTGTGGATGAAGGTGCGCAGCCACGGTGCCGGCTCACCCTTGTCGGGTAGGTGACGGCGCACCGCCGCGTAGGGCATATCGATCAGTGCGAACATCACCCTGTCGAGCGCCTCGGGAGTGACATCGCCGAACCGCCGCTCGGCGTACTCGCGCAACGCCATTCGCACCCGCGAGTTGAGTGCCGTGAGCTCCGCGGCGAGTGTGTCGGGCCAGTGTGCCACCAGATCGGCCTTCTCGTATTGGAGTAGCAACAGCGCCTCGTTGCGGTGCGCTGCCGTCCAATCGAAGGCGTGATCGATGGTCGCGGCGAGGGCTTCGTGGGGATCGGGTAACGCGAGCGCCGTGAGGATCCCGGCCTGATAGCCGGCGATCGAACGCAGCCAGAGGCGGGCCATGAGCTCGTCGCGGCTGGAGAACCGGTGATAGATCGACCCCGAGGGGGCGCCCAGCGTTCGCCCGATGGCGGTAGCCGTGGCTGCCGACGGTCCGCCCTTGCTCACCAACGCAAGCGCCGCATCGAGGATGTCGTCGGGGGTGTACTGAGGCTTACGCCCCACGGTGCCGGACCATGCTCGTGCCCTGGGCGACGGCGACCAGCTTGGTGTTGCCGTCGTGGTCCTCGACGGATATCTCGCAGCGGCCCAGCGCCTTGGTACGTCCGGCGCTCACCAGAGACGCGTCGGCGAGTAGGCGTACGCCATCACGGGCGGGTGACACATACTCGATGGTGTACCCGCTGGTGACAATGTCGGCGCCAAGGCCGAGCCCGCACGCGTAGGTGATTGCGTTGTCGGCCAGGTAGCTCAGCACTCCGCCGTGAATGAATCCGCTCTGCTGGCGCAGCTCGTCGCGGATGTCGAGCGAGAGTTGTATTCCGGACTCGTCGATCCGGCTGATCGATGTACCTAGGAGGCGACTGAAGGGTTGGGCCTCGAGCACTTGTTGTGCCTGGTCACGTGTGATCACAATATTAGAGAATAGTCGCTAATAACGGCATTGGCGAGCGTGCATATGATGTAAGACGCAGCTGGTTTGTCAGTGTCGGCTTCGGTCGGTATTGGCATCGAGTCGCGGGCCCTACGGGGACTGCGATGAGAGGGAACCCGGTGAGAATCCGGGACTGTCCCGCAGCGGTATGCAGGAACGATCGCCGTCATACGCACTGGGTTAAGCACTCGGTTAACCACCGAGAGCCCCTGGGAAGCGACGGTCCGTAGGAAAACCTGAGCCCGGGTAATGCCTGCAAGTCCGAAGACCTGCCAGCTGTGTCGGGTGCGCCGCGCCCGACGGATCATCGCCTCGCGGAATGGGCGTATGGCCGAATCGGTTTCAACCAGCACCAGTGTGTGTTGGTTATTCGGGCTCGGCTTGCTTGTCCTGGGCGGTGGCCACCACGCCGTAGACAGAGGACAGCATGACCACTCCATCATTCAAGGCAACCACGCTCGGTTCGGCGCGCATCGGCCCGCGTCGTGAGCTCAAACGGGCTACCGAAAGTTACTGGGCAGGGCGCACCAGTCGTACCGAGCTCGAGACCGTCGCAGCCGGGCTTCGGCGCGACCACTGGTCAGCACTGGCGGCCGCCGGGCTGGACTCCGTCCCGGTGAACACCTTCTCGTACTACGACCAGGTACTCGATACCGCGGTGCTGTTGGGAGCGCTCCCACCCCGCGTCGCAGGCATAGGCGACGACCTCGATCGCTACTTCGCTGCCGCCCGCGGCAACGACGAGGTGACGCCGCTGGAAATGACCAAGTGGTTCGACACCAATTATCACTACCTGGTGCCGGAGATCGGGCCGGACACCAAGTTCACGCTCAATCCGGCGAAGTTGTTCGGTGAGCTGAAAGAGGCTGCTGCCCTCGGCATTCCGGCGCGTCCGGTGGTCGTTGGCCCCATCACCTTCCTTGCGTTGAGCAAGTCCGTCGACGGAGCCGGTGCGCCCATCGAGCGTCTCGACGAGGTGGTATCGCTGTACGAGCAACTGCTGGTGCAGCTTTCGGAGGCCGGGGTTGGCTGGGTTCAGATCGATGAGCCCGTGCTGGTCACCGACATCTTGTCGAACGGCCCGGAGTTGGCCGAGCGGGTGTACGGCCGCCTCGGTACCGTTGCCGACCGCCCCGCGATCTTCGTCGCGAGCTATTTCGGGGACTTGGGCGCGGCACTCCCGGCGTTGGCACGTACCCCGGTTGAGGCGATCGGTGTCGACCTGGTCTACGGGTCCGCATCGGGTCTTGACTCGGTGCCGGAGCTGGCCGGTAAGACTGTTGTGGCCGGTGTTGTCGATGGCCGAAACATTTGGCGCACCAACCTGGAGTCTGCGCTGAGCACCCTCGGAACGCTGGTGGGATCGACGGGCGCGGTGGCGGTAGCCACCTCCTGCTCGACGTTGCATGTGCCCTACTCGTTGGAGCCGGAGACCGAACTCGATGACCAGCTGCGCAGCTGGTTGGCTTTCGCCGACGAGAAGGTCAAGGAAGTCGTGGTGCTGGCGCGGGCACTGGGCGAGGGACGCGATGCGGTTGCCGCGGAGTTCGCGGCGTCGAATGCGGCCGTCGAATCTCGCAAGACGGATCCGCGTCTCAACAACGGTCAGATTCGTGAGCGGCTGGATTCGATTCTGGCGGAGGGTGTTTCACGTGGCGATGCCGCAGAGCGCCGTCGCAGCCAGGACGAGCGGCTGAAGCTGCCCGAGCTGCCGACCACGACGATCGGGTCGTTCCCGCAGACTGTCGAGATCCGCAAGGCGCGTCAAGCCCTGACCAAGGGCGAGATCGACGACGCCGAGTACGTGCGGCGGATGCGTGCCGAGGTTGCCGATGTCATTGCGCTGCAGGAGAAGCTGGGCCTGGACGTGCTGGTGCATGGTGAGCCGGAACGCAACGACATGGTGCAGTACTTTGCCGAGCAGCTGGATGGCTTCTTCGCTACCCAGAACGGCTGGGTTCAGTCGTACGGCAGCCGCTGCGTCCGCCCGCCGATCCTGTATGGCGATGTCGCACGGCAGAACCCGATGACTGTCGAGTGGGCCACCTATGCCCAGTCGCTGACGCCGAAGTACGTCAAGGGCATGCTGACCGGGCCGGTGACCATCCTCGCGTGGTCGTTTGTGCGTGACGATCAGCCGTTGGCGGACACCGCCAACCAGATCGCGCTGGCCATTCGGGACGAGACGGTGGATCTACAGGACGCCGGGATCGCCATCATCCAGGTGGACGAGCCCGCGTTGCGTGAGCTGCTGCCGCTGCGCTCGGCGGACAAGCCCGCCTATCTGGACTGGGCAGTCGGCGCATTCCGGCTCTCCACGTCGGGTGTGTCCGATGCGACGCAGATTCACACGCACCTGTGCTACTCGGAATTCGGGGAGGTGATCGGTGCCATCGCCGACCTGGATGCCGACGTCACGTCCATCGAGGCGGCACGCTCGCACATGGAGGTGCTCGACGACCTGAACGCGATCGGCTTCTCCAACAGTGTCGGCCCGGGTGTCTACGACATCCACTCGCCGCGGGTCCCGTCGACGGCCGAGATGGCGAACTCGCTGCGTGAGGCGCTGCAGGCTGTTCCGGCGCAGCGTCTCTGGGTCAATCCCGACTGCGGCTTGAAGACCCGGAAGGCCGACGAGGTAACTGCCTCGCTGGCCAACCTGGTGGCCGCCGCGACCGAGGTGCGTGCGGGCGCCTAGTTCGGCGATGAGCGCGCGAGCAGTCCCCTTCGCGGGGGACTGCTCGCGCGTGAATGTGATTGGTGTATAAACCATTAGCGAGACTAATCGGAGGTCCCTGGTGTCTATGAATACCGTTGCGCTGGAGCTGGTGCCTCCCAATGTCGATGGCGGCCTCGACAGGGCATCCGAAGAACTGCAGAAACTGTCCAGGTTCTCGGCGGAATTCGGCATCGACGGGCGTATCGACCACGTGATGATCCCCTCGATGATTGTCGAGGACGGCGATCGCCCGCTGGAGATGAAGCCGAAGCTGGATGTCGTCGACTATTGGTCGATCATCCGGTCAGAGCTGCCGACCATGCGGGGACTGTGCACGCAGGTCACATCCTTCTCGGATGAGACATCGTTGCGGAGCCGGCTGACCGGCCTGACCGACGCCGGGATGGACGGCGTCATCTTCGTCGGTGTACCGCGCACCATGAGCGATGGCGAAGGGTCTGGCATTCCGCCAACCGACGCGTTGTCGAAGTTCGATGACATCGTCGATAACAGGGGAGTGATCCTGATTCCCACGCGCAGTGGAGAACAGGGCCGCTTCTCCTTCAAATGCGATAAGGGCGCCACCTTCGCCATGACCCAACTGCTGTATTCCGATGCGGTCGTTGGCTTTCTGCAAGAGTTCGCGCGCAGCGCGCGAACAGGCCTTCGTCAAGTCGCTGGCCGCCTGTGAACCCGATGCCAGGCGGCCGCAGCTTGTCGATCTCTACAAACGAGTCATCGACGGTGTGGCCGACCTCGGCTTCCCACTGAGCGTGCACTTCGAAGCACCGTATGGTCTTGCCAGACCGGCCTTCGAGACCTTCGCCGAGATGCTGGGGTACTGGTCGCCCGTACGCGAGACCTCCTGACGGAGGAAGGCGCCCGGAATTCCTTTGACCAGGTTGGAATTCGTGGTCAAGACTGCTCGCATGGAACCCATCGAGTTGCACACGGACCGGTTGGTTCTGCGCGCCGTCACCGCCGCCGACGAGGCTGCGGTGGTCCAAGCGTGCAACGACCCGGAGATCACGCACTACCTCCCGCTGCCGGTGCCGTACACCCGTGACGACGCCCAGAGTTTCATCGTCAGGTCGGCGCAGGAGTGGGCGGACAACTCCCGGTATGGGTTCGGGTTTTTCCTGGCGGACACAGGTGATCTCGTCGGCACCTGTTCGCTCAAGTCGATCACACCTGGTGTGGTGGAGGTCGGGTATTGGTCGGCCTCGCAGCATCGCCGCAAGGGGCTCACCACTGAGGCTATTCGGAGACTGTGCCAGTGGGGATTTGATGAGCTGGCAGTCCATCGCATCGAGTGGTGGGCCGTTGTCGGCAACGAGGGTTCACGGGCCGTGGCAGAGGCTGTCGGATTTGAGTTGGAGGGGCTGCTGCGCCAGCGCGCCTATCGGCGAGAGGAACCTGCCGATTGGTGGGTAGGCGGGCTGTTATCTCGGCCCGAGTAGCCGAGTATTGACGCTTGGCGTGATGCTGGCTAACCTTGCGATCGGTACACCGGGTCCGGAGCGTTCGTGCTCCGTTCGCCTATCACCCGGTGCTTTCAGTGATCAACAGGGTTCCGGATCGGAATAAATCTCTTGTATACCTGGGTATTTCACAATGGGAATACCAGTGTTGCGGTAGAACTCCCGAGATCGGCCAGGCTGTCGATTGGCAGGTCTGCGCGTATCCCGCAGAGAGTGGCTACCTGCTGGCCTCGGCGGCGGCAGTCAACTGGGACGAGGACCGCGAGATTATTCGGTTTCCCTACGGGTGTGCGAGCTGGGATCCGACACGCGGAGATCCCGCGAACGCACTGGTAATTCTCTGGGCTACGTGGCATGAGAGTCAAAGCTGGCCCCGGTTGCGTGGCGTTGTCGAGGAACTGTACGACGTGTCGGCCACCACGCATCGAGACGAGTCCGGTTGTATGACCCATCAGCCGACATCGTTTCAGTACCGACCCGTCGAGCTTGCGACGCGATGGCCCGAGGAGCCATCGGTGGGTGAGATCGGGCAGCGGGTGATCACGGGATCGGTTGTGGGGCTGCGCGTGACCTCGTCGCTCGAGCCAACCGACGGTGACATTGAGGCGCTGCGCGACGAGCGGGACCGAGGCCGACGAACGCTGTTTGTTTACGGGCCGCCGGAAGTGTTTGGCGCGGCGATTCCGTCACGGGGAGATCGAGTGACAGTCGATCTCGCAGACCCTCGGCTGAGGGTGGACGATATGCGCGGCTATGCGGGTGTTGTCGCGGGCATTGCCGGCCAAGTTAGTCGTACGGTGCACTCACCAGATGGGCTCTACACCGGCTTCCTCAACATCGACCCGGAGGCGTCTCCGCCGGATGAGTTGTTCATCCAATTGCTGTGCGACAGAATGCCGCACACTCGGCGATCAAACCTATGACGCGAGCGACCGCTGAGGCTTTCCGGAGTACTCGCTCAGTGGTCGGATCAGGGCGTTCGCCGCGGCCTGCTCCATGATGTGTGCGGTCCAGCCGGTAATCCGGCTCATCACGAAAATTGGTGTGAAACAGGGGATGTCGAATCCCATGAGGTAGTAGGCGGGCCCGGTGGGGAAATCCAGATTGGGCTTGATGCCGGTGGCCGCGTCCATCTCGGATTCCAGCACCTTGTAGATCTCGAGCCACCGACGACCGTCACGAACCCGTGCTACGTCCTCCAGTGCGGCACGCATCGTCGGTACCCGGGAATCGCCGTTCTTGTACACGCGATGCCCGAATCCCATGACCTTCTCTTTACGGGTCCGCTTGCCCTGCAACCATTCTGCCGCCTTGGTGGCGTCACCGATCTCGATCATGTCGTGCATGACGGCCTCGTTGGCGCCGCCGTGCAGGGAGCCCTTGAGTGCGCCGATGGCGGCGGTGACCGCGCTGTAGATGTCGGATTGTGTCGAAGTCACCACGCGGGCGGCGAAGGTTGAGGCGTTGAAGCTGTGCTCGGCGTACAGGATCATCGACTGCTCGAACGCCGTGACGATCACCGGATCGGGCACCTCGCCAAAGCACATCCGCAGGAAGTTGGCCGAGTAGCCGAGGTGACTATGGGGCTGAATGGGGTCCAGCCCACGGCGGCGGCGCATGTCGGCCGCGACGATCGTTGGCAGCACCGCGAACATGCGAAGTGACTTGGCGTAGTTGGCTTCCGGTGTGCTGTCGTCCTCGGAGGGGTCCTCGGCTCCTAGGACGCTGATCGCGGTGCGCACCACGTCCATCGGGTGGCAGGTCTCTGGCAACTTGGCCAGCAGCGCCATGAGGGAGCGGTCCAGACGGCGCTGCGCGCGCTCACGTTGGTTGAACAGCGCGAGCTCGCCCTCATTGGGCAGCTCGCCGTGCCACAGCAGGTACGCGACCTGCTCGAAGCTGCATCGGGCGGCCAGATCCTGCACCGGATATCCGCGGTAGGTGAGGGAATTGGTCTCGGGCACCACCTTGGAGATGGCGGTGGTGTCCACCACGACGCCGGCAAGTCCCTTGTGAATGGTCGGGGTCGCGGTGGTCATCGGGCTCCTCCTCCATTGAGGCTGAAATTGAAAATCTCGGTGTCGAACTGGTTGTATTCGGAATAGCGGAGCAGCTCGTACAGGCGGCTGCGGTGCTGCATCTGGTTCAGCAGGCCAGACTGCGTTCCCGCTGAGTCGATTTCGCGAAGGCCCTGCTCTACGGCGAACATCGCCAGGCGCAGGGTTGTGACGGGGTAGATGACGACGTTGTAGCCGACGTCGCGGAGCTGATCTGCCGTCACGAGTTCGGACTTCCCGAATTCGGTCATGTTGGCGAGCAGGGGAACATTGACCGCGGCGCGGAACTTCTCGAACTCGCCGATGTCGCTGAGCGCCTCGGTGAAGATGAGATCCGCGCCCGCATCGGCATAGGCCTTTGCGCGGTCGATTGCCGCGGGCAACCCCTCGATACCCGCCGCGTCGGTGCGGGCGCAGATCACGAAATTGGGGTCGCGCCGGGCGGAAACCGCCGCACGGAGCCGCCGAACCATTTCCGCGGTCTCGACGACGGCCTTGCCGTCAAGATGCCCACACCGCTTGGGATTCACCTGATCCTCCAGATGAAGCCCGGCGACTCCACTGTCTTCGAGAACCGTCACCGTGCGGGCGGCACTCATCGGCTCGCCGAAGCCGGTGTCGGCATCGATCAGCGTCGGCAGGTCGGTGACCGAGGCGATCTGCCGACCTCGAGCCGACACCTCGGTGAGTGTCGTCAACCCGATGTCGGGCAGAGCCAGATCGGCGGACAGTACGGCGCCCGACACGTAAACACCCTCGAACCCGATTTCCTGAATTAGCTTGGCCACCAGGGGCGAAAACGCTCCAGGTAGGCGCAGCAGGTCACCCGAGGCCAAGCCGTCCCGGAATGCGGCGCGCTTGGCGGCCGCATCCGTGGCGGAGGCAAGAAGTGAGGTCACTTAAAGATCCCCTCGGGAGTCGTGGGCGCCTTATCGAGGACGACGGCATCCACGAGCGGATTGAGCGCACCCAGCGAGCCTGCCTTCAGGTCGGCCAATCCCTGCGCCACGGAAAGGAATCGATCCTGCTCACGCTGTTCGATGACGCCGTCGGACAAGACCGTGAACTTGTTGACGTAGTTCTCCCGGGCGAAGGGGCGTGCTCCCAACGGATGGGCGTCGGCGATCGCCAGCTCGTCGGTGATCACCTCGCCGTTCTTGAGAGTGACGACGGCCTTGCAGCCGAAGGCCTTCTCGTCGGGGTTGGCGGAGTGATAACGGCGAGTCCACTCCGGATCCTCGACGGTGCTGATCTTGTTCCAGAGCTCGATGGTCTCGGAACGATGCGCGCGCTCGGGGGCGTACGAGCGCTCGTGGTGCCAGGTGCCGTCTTCGAGTGCGACGGCGAAGATGTACATCACCGAGTGATCGAGCGTCTCGCGCGAGGCGTCGGGGTCGAACTTCTGCGGATCGTTTGATCCAGTCCCGATCACCACGTGCGTGTGGTGGCTGGTGTGCAGCACGATCGTCGCGATCTGCGAAAGGTCGCCGATGCGCTCACGCATTCTGCGGGCCAGGTCAATGGGAGCCTGGCTCTGGTACTCGGCCGAATGCTCCTTGGTGTAGCTGTCCAGGATGGCGCGCTTTTCCTCGCCGGGGCCCGGCAGCGGAACTTCGTAGACCTTCTCGGGACCGCCGAGCAGCCAGGCGATTACGCCGTCCTCGCCCTCCCAGATCGGGGACGGCGCACCCTCGCCGCGCATCGCGCGGTCGACGGCTTCGATCGCGACCTTGCCGGCCCAGGCCGGTGCGTACGCCTTCCAGCTGGAAATGAGCCCCTTGCGGGACTGCCGGGTCGCAGTCGTCAGGTGCAGGGCCTGACCAATGGCCTGGTAGATCGTCTCGGTGTCGAGCTTCAGCATGGTGCCCAGGCCGGCGGCCACTGAGGGGCCGAGGTGTGCGACGTGGTCGATCTTGTGCTCGTGCAGACAGATTCCACGTGTGAGGTTGATCTGAGTTTCGTATGCGGTGGCCAGACCGCGAATGAGATCGGCTCCGCCGATGCCGAGCTGCTGGGCCACGGCCACCAACGGCGGAATGTTGTCGCCGGGGTGCGAGTAGTCGGCGGCCAGGAAGGTGTCGTGAAAGTCCAGCTCGCGTACGGCGACGCCGTTGGCCCATGCTGCCCACTCGGCCGAGTAGCCACCGCTGACACCGAAGACGTTGGCACCGCGTCCACCGGAAGACACCGCGTGTGCCTGCGCCTGGCGGCGTGCGACGGTGACGGGACGGCGGATGACCGAAGCGGCGCTGACGGCGGCGTTGTCGATGATCCGGTTGATGACCATCGCTTCGGTGTAGGCGGGAACGGCAACGGGGTCCGAAGCGACCTCGGCGATCTTCCAGGCGAGGTGTTGGTCGCGGGGGAAGTCGTCGGCGCTGCGGCGGGTGTGTACAGAGTGAACGTGCATGATCCGCACATTACGCACGTGGTTAGTGGATAAAAAGACCATGTAAATGCGTATTTCTGTATCCTTAGTTGGCATATCTTGCAAACATTGCAAATAGATGTGGAGTTATCCTGACGACATGTCCAGACCGTTCGCCGGAGCGCGGTTGCGGAGGTTGCGCGAGGAGCGTGGCCTGACGCAAGCGGCGCTCGCGCGTGTTCTGGATTTGTCGACGAGCTACGTCAATCAGCTGGAGAACGATGCGCGTCCCGTGACGGTTGCGGTACTGCTGCGGCTCACCGAACGGTTCGACCTCTCGCCGCACTACTTCTCCCCGGACTCCGATGCCCGGCTTGTCGCGGATCTTGGCGAGATATTCACCGAGGCGTCCGTGGGTGAGGTGAGTGATCTGCAGCTCGAGGAGCTGGTCGCCCGAATGCCATCGGTGGGTCAGACCCTGGTGGGCATGCACCGCAGGCTGCGGGATGTCACTGCGGAGCTGGAGAGCTATCGCGCGACCGAGAACGCGGCAACAATCGGTGACTCGATACGAGAGCCGCTGCGTCCCATGCCGTTCGAGGAGGTCCGCGACTTCTTCTACGATCACAAGAACTATCTCGGTGAGCTCGACACTGCCGCTGAAGATCTATTCGAGCATTACGGTTTGCACATCGGTGGGCTTGACGCGCAGCTGGCTACGGTGTTGAAGCAAGATTATGGCATCGCGGTGACCGTGACCAAGGGTGGGGCACTTTCGGATTCGTCCAAACGCCGGTTCGACACGGATGCTGGGGTTTTGCGTATCGCGCATTGGCTCACGCCCGGTCAGCGTGCATTCCAGATGGCCACCCAACTGGCTCTGTTGACGCAGACCGAGACGATGGCGGCCATCCTCTCCGGTGCCGAGCAGCTCAGCCCGGAGGCCATTGGCGTCGCCCGGATCGGCCTGGCCAACTACTTCGCCGGTGCATTCCTCTTGCCCTACAAACAATTTCACCATGCTGCGGAATTCAGTCGGTACGACGTCGACATTCTGGCACGCCAATTCGAGGTCGGACACGAGACCGTCTGTCACCGGCTGTCCACGCTGCAACGTCCCTCCATGCGTGGGGTTCCGTTCATCCTGGTGCGCACCGACCGCGCGGGGAATATTTCGAAACGTCAATCCGCCACGGCATTTCACTTCTCCAGAGTGGGTGGAAACTGCCCGCTGTGGGTCGTGCACGAGGCGTTTTCAAACCCTGGGCAGTTTGTGACCCAGGTCGCCGAGATGCCCGATGGCCGCACGTACTTCTGGGTCGCACGCACGAGCAGCACGTCAACCGGTGGATTTCTGAGCACGCCGAAGTCGTTCGCGATCGGGCTGGGATGCGATATCGCCCACGCCCATCGTCTGGTGTATTCGACAGGAATCGCGATCGACGATCCGGCAACCGCCGTGCCGATTGGCCCGGGCTGCAAGGTGTGCGTGCGCGAATCCTGCGCACAACGTGCGTTTCCCTACATTGGCCGCAGCGTCCACGTCGACGAGGACGCCAGCAGCCGCCTGCCCTATACCTGATCGGCGTGCCGCAGCACGGTGGGCGCGGCGGCGATCAGGGCGATCAACTGAATCACGCCGACCACCGCGATGAGCATGGGAATGGACACCTCGTAGAGGTAACCCGTGAGCGTCCCGCCGATCGCGGTCGCCGTGCCGAGTACGGCCGCATAGACCCCGTATGCGGTGGCCCGGCGCGGCGACGGGACGAGGTCTGCGACCACAGCGCGCAGGGTGGATTCCTGAATCCCGGCGGCGGTACCCCACAGCAGCGCGCCGAGCACGATACCTACCAACGAGTCCGTGAATGCCAGCATGGGTACGGCGGCGCCGACGATGGGCAGAACCACAAGGGTTTTCGGTCCTATGCGGTCATATGCCCAGCCGGAGAACAGGGCGGCGACAGCCGCAGCGGCCATTGCGACGGCGTATACCAACGGCACCGCGGCGGGCGCGAGGACGCCGCGATCGACCATGTGAAACGACAGCACGCCAAAGGTCGCGAATCCGGATACGGTGATCCCGGAGAATCCCGCGTACAGCCAAAACTTCAACGGCAGTTGGAGTTTGTGGCGTACGGCCGATGTGCTGTGGGTATCCGCGGCGTCCTCATACCGTTCGGGGTGAGGTACTCGCCGGCGAAGCCAGAACAGCAGGGCCAATGCCGCCGCTCCAGGAATCGCCAGCACGGCGAATGTCGGCAGGTAATTCCCCTGGGTGAGGGCGAGCATGCCGGCGACCACCAGCGGGCCGGTGATCGCGCCGACCTGGTCCATGGCTTCATGTACCGCGAAACCCTTGCCGCGGCCGGTGACTGAGGTGGCGTGCGAGAGCAAGGTGTCCTTGGCTGGGCTGCGTACCGCCTTACCCACCCGTTCGGCGATCACCAAAGTGGCGGCAACCCAGAGCGCGCTGGCCATCCCCAGGAACGGGACCGTGACCACCGTGAGCGCATATCCGGCGATGGTCCAGCTCCAGAACATGCGGCTGCGGTCGGTGAGGGGGCCTGACACCAGACGCAGCGCCAGTGCCGCGGCCTCGCCGATTCCGGTCACCACACCCACGACGAGAGCAGTTGCCCCGAGCGATGCCAGGAGCGGGCCGGTGATCGAGCGTGCGCCCTCGTAGACGATGTCGGCGAACATGCTGATGACGCCAAAGGTGGTGACGAATCGCCAAGCCGAAAGGCGTTGTGGCACAGCTGGGTAATTTATTCTATCCACCGTCTTACCTGCTCGGCGATCCACGCGCCGTCGTCGAGGGGAAGGTCGTGTCCGGCGGAAGTATGTACCGCCAGGGGGGCACCGAATGCGCTGGCGATCGTGCTTGATGCGGAGGAACTCACAAGCCGATCGTGTGCGGAGGTCAGAACCAGCAGCGGAGTGTCGATGCGTTTCGGCATCCGGAAGCCGATGGCCGCGGTGATCTGGCGGGCGATGCTGGCGCTCGAGGGACGCTGAGTCTGCAGGTAGTCCGCCCACCGCTGGGACAGTGCGTCGAGATCGAGGTCGGGGTTATTGGCGGTCTGCTCCAGGATCGCGCGTTCGCGCGGCACGTCGGCACGGAACCGTCCGAGCACCAGGTTGGGAATCGACGACGGCAAGAACCGCTGCCACACCGGCGTCGCGGCGGTGCTCGAATTGATGATGACGGCGCGCTCGAAATCCCCGGGATAGCGCGCGCACCAATCGAGTCCGATCATGCCGCCCAGAGATATGGAGAGCAGCGACCATGTATCGCTGCCACGGTCCAGCCGGGACCGGATGTCGTCCGTGATCGCCGAGATGTTCGCGGGCGAGGTGCGGTGGAACTCGGTGCCGAATCCGGGCGCATCCAGGCATTCCACCTGAACACCAAGTGATTCGGCGAAGACGTGCGGGAACTGCTCCCAGTGGCGCTTCTCGCGGCTCAGGCCACGCAGCAGCAGCCACCGTGTCATCGCTTGATGCCCACCGTGAGCCGATCGAACTCCACGAAGGGAAGGGTGAAGGGATGACGCACCGGTCGCTGCACCGCAACCTCGAATCCGGCGGTTTCGAACATCTGACGCATCTCGGCCTTCGACGGAACGCTTGCGGGCACGCGGTCGCCGAAAATCCGGCGCAGGAGCGGCGCGGAGGCACGATCGGGCGTGAAAGTGGTGATCGCGGTGAATCCGCCGGGCGCCAGCACGCGATGGAACTCGGCGAGTGCAGCGGGCTGATCAAAGAAATGGAACGCCGAGGTGGACACCACCGCGTCCAACGCACCGTCGTCGAACGGCAGCTTCTCGGCAGGCGCGAACTGCCAGTCGACAAGCGCCGAACGGGCCTTCGCCTGGGCGAGCATTCCTTCGGACATATCGACCCCGTGCACCTGCTCGGGTTCGAGTTCCTCCTGGATGCGGGTGGCCAGAATGCCGGTACCGCAGGCGATATCAACGACTCGCTGAGACTCGTGGTGACGCAGCAGGGCAAGCATCTCGTCCTGTGCGGGTCGGTACACCCATTGTTGTAGCGGTGCCCAGTCGTACGCCTTGGCGGCGCGCCCCCAGAACCGCGTCACCTGGTCATTGAAAGCTCGCCGTTGAACCGTCGTCATGCGCACAAGGTACGCCAGCAACCAGGGGGTCGCCAGACGGGTGCGGTCACCGCGCGGTGACGTTGACCCGGTCGGTGTAGAAGGCCAGATGACGGGCGATCTGGGACACCGCCGGGTACGGGTCTTCGTACGTCCAGACGGCGTCTTCGATCGTTCCCTCGGGTGTGTGCACCGAGTAATACGACGCCTCGCCCTTGTACGGGCAATAGGTGTGGGTATCGGTGCGCTGTAGTACCGCCCAGTTCACCGCGTCGGGTGGGAGGTAGTACACGGGTGGGTAGGTGGCCTCCTGCAGCCGCAGCGCATTGGTGGTGTCGGCGATGGTGAGATCGCCGGACGTGACCACGACGCGGGTGTTGGAGGGCACGATATCGATGGGGTGGTCCGGGCCGGGAACCAGATGCGGCCTGTCGGTGGTGGACATATTTCCGAGGGTAGGCTTCCCTGGCTCTGCAGGTTTGAGCGGCTGTACCGCTTCAGTTCCTGGCCGGGGCAAGGCCCCCGGGCGCTAGGGTCTGCGACATGGCTGCGGATGCTGACCGAAGTGACCCCGACGAGCTGTTCGGTATCGACGCGCTGCTCAGCGACGAGGAACGTGCGATTCGCAATAGCGTGCGTGCGCTGGTTCAGGCGCGCGTAGTTCCGAACGTCCAGCGCTGGTATGAACATGGTGATCTACCCGTGCGCAAGCTTGCACTGGAGCTGGGCAAGATCGGTGTGCTCGGCATGCACCTGCAGGGTTATGGGTGCTCCGGAACATCCTCTCTGGCATACGGACTGGCGTGCATGGAGCTCGAGGCTGGCGACTCGGGCATCCGTTCACTGGTCAGTGTGCAGGGATCACTGGCGATGTATGCCATCTACGCCTACGGAAGCGATGCGCAGAAACAGAAATGGCTGCCCCGGATGGCGACGGGGGAGGAGCTGGGATGCTTCGGACTGACCGAACCGGATTTCGGGTCCAATCCCGGTGGAATGCGCACGCATGCCCGGCGCGATGGCAGCGACTGGATCATCAACGGCACCAAGATGTGGATCACCAACGGGTCGATCGCCGACGTCGCCGTCATCTGGGCGCAGACTGACGACGGAGTACGCGGTTTCCTGGTATCAACCGATTCTGCGGGATTCAACGCCGAGACCATCCGGTCCAAGATGTCCTTGCGCGCGTCGGTGACCGCTGAACTCAGTCTCAGCGATGTGCGGGTGCCGGAGAAGAACCGGCTACCGCTGGCGATCGGGCTCAAGGCGCCACTGTCCTGTCTCAACGAAGCTCGCTTTGGCATCATCTTCGGCTCGATGGGCGCGGCGCGTGAATGTCTGCGCACGGCACTCGATTACGCGCAGACCCGAGAACAGTTCGATCGCCCGATCGCCGGATTCCAGTTGACCCAGGAGAAGCTGGCCAACATGACGCTGGAATACGGCAAGGGGCTGCTGCTGGCATTGCATCTGGGGCGTCGTAAGGACGCGGATACGTTGACCACCCCACAGGTCAGCCTGGGCAAGCTCAACAATGTGCGCGAGGCCATCGAGATTGCCAGAACGGCCAGGACAATCCTTGGCGCGAACGGCATTTCGGGGGAGTACCCGGTGATGCGACATGCCAACAACCTGGAGTCGGTGTTGACCTACGAGGGCACCAGCGAGATGCACACGCTGGTCATCGGCCAGGCACTCACCGGTATCCCGGCGTTCCGTTAGGTCAGCGCCCGAACGCAGACACGCCGCCTAGCTGCGGAATCGTGCGATACGAATCCGCAGCTAGGCTGCGTGTCAGGGAAAGAAGTGGATCAGTACTTGCCGAGGGCGATCGCCACGTTGTGGCCACCGAACCCGAACGAGTTGTTGATCGCGTACTTGTAGTCGCCCTTGCGGGGTTCCTTGCTGACGATGTCCAGTTCGATCTCCGGATCGGGCGTCTCGTAATTCAGGGTGGGCGGAATGATGCCCTCCTGCAATGACTTCACCGTGATGACGGCTTCGACGGCACCGACCGCACCCACCGAGTGCCCGAGGGCACCCTTGGGTGCGTAGACCGCGGCGTGGTGCAGGTTGGAGTTGTGGATGGCCTTGCCCTCGGCGACATCGCCCACGCTTGTCGCGGTGGCATGGGCGTTGACATGATCGATGTCCTTGGCATCCAGCCCGGCGGTCTCCAGGGCGCGGTTCATTGCCTTGGCGGCGCCAATTCCGTCCGGATGCGGTGCCACCACGTGGAAACCGTCCGACGTGATGCCGGCACCGAGAAGACGAGCGTAAATTCGCGCTCCCCGCGCCTTGGCGTGCTCCTCGGTCTCGATGACCATGAGCGCAGCGCCCTCGCCGAAGACGAAGCCGGTGCGATTCTTGTCGAACGGACGCGACGCACCCGCGGGGTTGTCGTTGTCGGTGGACATCACGATGCGCATGTTGGCGAACGCCGCGATCGGGACCGCCTCGATAGCTGCCTCGACCCCGCCGCAGATGGCGATATCGGCATCGCCGTAAGCGATCTGACGCCACGCGTGCGCAATGCCCTCATTGCCCGACGCGCACGCCGACACCGGCGTGATGACACCGCCGCGGGCCTTGCGCTCCAGCCCGATGACCGCAGCCGCTCCGTTAGGCATGAACATCTGAACGGCCAGGGGCGAAACGACTTTCGTGCCCTTGGCACGCATCTCGTCGTAGGCCTCGACCATCTTCTCGGCGCCGCCGAGACCGGTGCCGACCGATACCGCGAGGCGTTCCAGGTCGACGTCGGGAGCTCCGGCGTCCTCCCAGACCTGGCGGCCCAGGATCGCCGCCAAGCGCTGGACATAGGACAGTCGACGGTGCTCGATCTTCGTCATGTCTTTGTCGAAGTCGCGGACCTTAAGGTGTCCGCCGATCTTCACGGGCAAGTTGTAGTGGGCGACGAAGTCGTCTTCGAGGGTGCGGATGCCGCTCTCGCCGGCGAGCAGTCCCTTCCAGGTGCCCTCGACATCCGGTGCGATCGACGTCGTCATGGCCATGCCGGTCACGACGATGTTCGGAAAGCCGCCGTTTGCGGTAGATGGTTTGGTCATTATTGACATCCCCCCGTGGACATGCACGTGGCAAGCACGTTCTATCCCCTTTCGAACTTCATCTGAGCTATCTCTTGGAGCGGATTTTAGTAAGCCCACTGCCAGCGAACTTCGCCAGGGTGGGTCGTCAAACGGATTCGATGATGAACCCTATGCCAGATCTGTGTAGGAACTGCATAAATTGACCAAGTGTGTCTGGGCGGTTGACGTTCCACAGCACAGCCTATCCAAAGTGACCGGCAAATGAATGAATGATGCAGCTACCTGGGCGCAAGCAGGGCAAATGTGACCCGCGGCACAATGTCGGCCACCGTTTGAGATCTGTAGCATTGCTCACTATTGGGTCTAGTTTGCCTTGAGAGGAGCCGCATGCGGGTCGACGGGGACACCTGGGACATCACCTCCAGTGTGGGCGCGACCGCTCTCGGGGTGGCGGCCGCACGCGCTACCGAGACGCTGCGCGCCGACGCGCTCATCAGCGATCCGTTCGCGCAGATACTGGTCGACGCGACCGGTAGATCGACGGGCTGGGAGCGGTTGGCGACCGGCGACATCGAGTGGCCCGATCCCGAGGCGGGCCGGATCTACGGCCGGATGGTCGACTACCAGGCCACGCGCACCAGTTTCTTCGACGCCTACTTCCTGGCCGCGACCGCAGCGGGTGTCCGGCAGATCGTGATCCTGGCTTCGGGGCTGGACTCCCGCGCATACCGTCTCGACTGGCCGGCCGGCACCACGGTGTTCGAGATCGACCAACCCCAGGTTCTGGAGTTCAAGGCCTCCGCCCTCGCCGCCCATCAACCGAAGGCGCAGCGACGTGGCGTGGCTATCGATCTCCGCGAGGACTGGCCGGCCGCGCTGCGTGCGGCCGGGTTCGATTCCGGGCAACCCACCGCGTGGCTTGCCGAAGGTCTGTTGCCGTATCTGCCCGCCGACGCTCAAGACAGCCTTTTCGTGAATATCGGTGTGTTGAGCGCCCCGGGTAGCCGCATTGCGGTGGAGGGATACGAGGGGAAACTGGTTCTGGACGAGAGCGAGGAGGAGGCGGCCCGCCGGGAGCAGGTGCGTGCCGCATTCAAGACCGCCGTCGATGTCGATGTCACGATCGAGAACTTGATTTACGAAGACGAGAACCGGGCCGACCCCGCGGAATGGCTTGGGGCACACGGATGGTCGGTGACCAAGACCGATGCGCACGACGAGATGGCGCGACTGGGCAGACCGGTGCCCGAGGATATCGAGCAGGGGACGTTCCGCGGCCAGCTGATCCAGGGAGAGCTCCGGTGACCGACACGACCACCGCCCGTTCGGATGATGACAGCTGGGACATCGCGAGCAGTGTGGGAGCCACCGCGGTCATGGTGGCCGCGGCGCGAGCGGCTGAAACCCGCAGTGAGACGCCGCTTATCAAGGATCCGTTTGCGCAGCTCCTCGTCGAGCGTGCGGGTGCCGGGTCCTGGTCGGTGATCGCGAGCGATGAGCTGCGCCAGCAGCTCGCCAAGCTGGATCCGGAAGCCGACCGCCTCATGCAGTACGCGGTGGACTACCAGGCTGTCCGCACACGTTTCTTCGACGGATTCTTCGAACGGGCGTCACGCGCGGGGATAACCCAGGTGGTGATCCTGGCCGCCGGCCTGGATTCTCGTGCGTATCGCCTGGACTGGCCTGTCGGCACCACCGTGTACGAGATCGACCAGCCGCTCGTGCTGCAGTACAAGCGCCAAACGCTCGATGAGCACGATGTGCGTTCTGCCTGTCTTCGCCGGGAGGTGCCAGTCGATCTTCGGCAGGACTGGCCGGCGGCGTTGCAACAGGAGGGATTCGACGTCGCATCGCCGACGGCATGGCTGGCGGAAGGCCTGCTCATGTATCTGCCGACCGAGGCGCAGGACCGACTGTTCGAACTGATCGTGGATCAGAGTGCACCGGGCAGCAGGATCGCCGTCGAGGCCGTCGGGCCCGACAACGCCAAGCGGCATGAGTTCCGCAGCAAGATGCGCGAACACTTCGACCGGGCCCGCAAGTTGGCGGGAATGGACGGCGAGTCCCTTGACGTCGGATCGCTGATGTACCACGACGAGAACCGCACCGATGTCCCTCAGTGGCTCGCTGGGCGTGGGTGGACGGTTCGGGCGATTCCGGCCGAGGTGGAGATGTCCGATGCGGGCCGCCTGGCCTACAGCGAAGAGGACTTGCGCGGGAACACCCTGATAGAAGCCGAGCTCAAGGGCTGACGGAGCTCGGCCCTCAGGGGTGCGGGGTTCTCAGGTCCCAACTGGTTGGTTACCATCGGTGATACAGCTCACTTAGCTGCCATCGCTCGTCCGTGTACGCGTGCGTGACCTGCGGAGATGTGCTCATTGATGAGCGTGCCATCGAGAGGAACGGATATGACCACCGAGATCTCTACGCCCGCCGACCAGGACGCCGCGTCCGAGCCCTCGCGCATTCCGGGGATTGTCCGGGGCCTGCGCGAGACCTTCGCGACGGGTAGGACTCGCGAATACGATTGGCGCAAGGCGCAGCTCGTCGGCCTGGAGCGACTCTTCACCGAGAACGAGGCCGCGATTGCCGCCGCGTTGCACGAGGACTTGGGGCGCTCCTCGGCCGAAGCCTGGATCGCCGATGTTGTCGGGTCGGTCGTCGAGGTCGTCTACGCCCGCAAGAACCTCCGGCGCTGGATGCGACGCAAGCGGGTCAGAGGTCTTCCGCTGGCCCAGCAGCCGGCCAAGGCGTGGTCGGTACCTGAGCCGTACGGCACAGTCCTCGTCATCGGTGCGTGGAACTTCCCCCTGTACCTGACGCTCGGCCCTGTGGTCGGCGCACTGGCGGCGGGCAACACCGTGGCCATCAAGCCCTCGGAGATCGCGCCCGCTTCATCGGCGTTGATGGCCAAGCTCATTCCGCAGTACCTCGACCCGCACGCGGTGGCCGTCGTCGAGGGCGACGGCTCGGTGACGCAAGAACTGCTGGCGCAGGGTTTTGACAAGGCCCTGTTTACCGGTGGCACCGAGATTGGCAAGCGCATCCTGGAAGGCGCTGCACAACACCTGACACCAGTCGCACTGGAATTGGGTGGCAAGTCGCCCGTCTACGTGGCTGCCGATGCCAACATCGAGGTCGCCGCGCGCCGCATCGGATACATGAAGGGCCTCAACTCAGGCCAGGTGTGTTTGGCGCCCGACTATGTCCTCGTCGACCCGGCGGTTCGCGATGAGCTGGTCGAAAAGATCACGGCGGCCTGGGCGGAGTTCCAGGCCGACAAGGAGTCCAAGGGACTGCGCGTTGTCAATCAGCGCCAGTTCGATCGCTTGGTGGGTTACCTGGCCGCGACCGAAGGAGAGGTTGCCACCGGCGGCGCCTCTGATGCTTCCGCGCTCACCATCGAGCCGACAATCGTGGTGGATCCGAGCGCGGACGAGCCGCTTATGCAGAACGAGATCTTTGGTCCCATCCTGCCGGTGCTGACCGCCGAGTCTCTTGACGACGCCATCGACTTCATCAATTCTCGGCCAAAGCCGTTGGCGGCCTACGCCTTCACGGAGTCAAAGCGGATTGGCAACCGATTCATCGATGATGTACCTGCCGGTGGCACGGTGATCAATCATCTGCTCTACCACGCTGTTATCCCGAACCTGCCCTTTGGCGGTGTCGGTGCCAGCGGTATGGGCGCCTACCACGGCAAGGCCGGCTTCGACGAGTTCAGTCACCTCAAGTCGACGCTGTACAAGAGCACCAAGATGGACCTCAAGCTGCCGTACCCGCCGTATCTGGAGAAGAACCTTAAGTTGATGAAAAGACTTATGTAGTTAAAGGTTTCGTCGTCCGCATTATTCAGCAACCCAACGAAGTGCCAAGTGAATAGGAGTTCTGCATGCCGGGAGTGCAAGACCGGGTAATTGTCGTGACCGGAGCCGGCGGGGGGCTGGGCCGCGAGTACGCGCTCACCCTCGCCAGCGAGGGCGCCTCGGTTGTCGTCAACGACTTGGGTGGTGCCCGCGACGGATCCGGCGCCGGGTCTGCGATGGCCGACAGCGTGGTTGACGAAATCAAGGCTGCTGGGGGCCGTGCTGTCGCCAACTATGACAGCGTCGCCACCGAAGAAGGCGCGGCCAACATCGTCAAGACCGCTCTGGACGAGTTCGGTGCCATTCACGGTGTGGTGAGCAACGCCGGCATCCTTCGGGACGGCACGTTCCACAAGATGACCTACGACAGTTGGCATGCGGTGCAACAGGTTCACCTGTACGGCGGGTACAACATCACCCGTGCCGCCTGGCAGCATTTCCGGGATCAGGGTTACGGCCGCATCGTGGTCGCTACCTCGACCAGCGGTTTGTTCGGCAACTTCGGGCAGGCCAACTACAGCGCGGCCAAGCTCGGCCTGGTCGGGCTCATCAACACCCTCGCGCTGGAGGGTGCCAAGTACAACATCCACTCCAACGCGATAGCGCCTATCGCGGCCACCCGCATGACCGCCGATATCGCCCCCGAGGCCGTGTTGGACAAGCTGCCACCGTCCTTCGTCGCGCCCGTCGTCGGATACCTGTGCACTGAGGAAAGTACTGACAACGGTTCGGTTTTCGTGGTCGGCGGCGGCAAGGTGCAACGTGTCGCGCTGTTCGAGAACGCTGGTGCGGACTTCGATGCGCCGCCCACCGTGGACGAGGTTGCCGAGAAGTGGTCGCAGA
The DNA here is from genome assembly GCF_002013745.1 of Mycobacterium sp. D16Q16. NCBI lineage: Bacteria > Bacillati > Actinomycetota > Actinomycetes > Mycobacteriales > Mycobacteriaceae > Mycobacterium > Mycobacterium sp. D16Q16. The sequence goes on along the minus strand of NZ_MAEY01000005.1, from coordinate 70,545 downwards.
TCGCGGATCTTTCCAACGCCGTCAAGGCCGGCCCTCCCTCGCTCGCATGAAAGCGATACAGGCACAGTCGTTATCGGGCCCGGAAGGGCTGGTCTACACCGACGTCGAAGAGCCGCGCGGTGACAACGTCGTTGTCGTCGACGTCAAGGCCGCGGGGGTCTGCTTTCCCGACTACCTGATGACCAAGGGCGAGTACCAGCTGAAAATGGAGCCGCCCTTCGTTCCGGGCATCGAGACCGCCGGGGTGGTGCGCTCGGCCCCGGAGGGGTCCGGCATCAATCCCGGCGACCGGGTGATGGCCTTCAATTTCATTGGCGGGTATGCCGAACGGGTGGCGGTGGCACCGTCCAACATCCTGCCGACCCCGCCCCAGCTGGACGATGCCGAGGCCGTCGCCCTCATTGCCAACTACCACACCATGTACTTCGCCTACGCCCGCCGAGGGCAGCTGCGCGCGGGGGAGACAGTGCTGGTACTCGGTGCTGCGGGCGGTATCGGTACCGCGGCGATCCAGATTGCCAAGGGCATGGGCGCCAAGGTCATTGCCGTGGTTAATCGGACTGCCGCAACGGAATTCGTCAAGAGTGTCGGCGCCGATATCGTCCTGCCGTTAGAAGAGGGCTGGGCCAAGGCGGTACGCGAGGCAACCGGCGGGGTCGGTGTCGACATGGTGGTGGACCCCATCGGTGGGCCCGCCTTTGACGACGCGGTGCGCACGCTGGCCTCCGAGGGACGGCTGCTCGTCGTCGGATTCGCAGCTGGTGCGATACCGACGATCAAGGTGAATCGCCTGCTGCTGCGCAACGCCTCGCTGATCGGGGTGGCCTGGGGTGAATTCCTGCGCACCCATACGGACTACCTGTACGAGACGCAGGCAGGGCTGGAAAAGCTGGTGGCTGAGGGTATGCGGCCGCCGGTGAGCGCGCGGATTCCGCTGTCGGAAGGCCGCCAGGCACTCCAGGACTTCGCCGACGGCAAGGTGTACGGAAAGATGGTGCTCGTACCGTGAGTACCAAGGTATTCAACGGAATTGACCAGGTCGCCGTCGGCGACCTGGGGGTCACCGATTGGCTCTTGGTCGATCAGGAGCGCGTCAACACCTTCGCCGATGCCACCGGCGATCACCAGTGGATACACGTCGACACCGAACGGGCCGCCGATGGCCCGTTCGGTGGCCCCATCGCGCACGGGTTGCTCACCTTGTCGTTGCTTCCACAGTTTCAGTTCCAGCTGATCCGGGTCGACAACATCGCGATGGGGATCAACTATGGGTACAACAAGATTCGGTTTCTGAACCCGGTCCGGGTGGGATCGAGGTTGCGGGCCCGTGCTGAGGTGACCAATGTCGAGCAGAAGCCCGGCGCCGTCGACGTGACGATCGTGACCACTGTCGAGATCGAGGGTGCCGACAAGCCAGCTTGTGTGGCCGAATCGATTTCGCGCTACATCGCGTCGCCATTCTGGAGACCGCGTTAGAGATCTGGGGACACAGGCCATTTCAGCCAGTCTGCGGAAAAGGCAAAGGTCAGCGAGGGTATGGGCGTGATACCCATTCTCGCCCAATGGAATCGCGAGCCGTCGGTTTGTCGTCCGTTGTCAAGAAGTTGGACACCGCATATCGCAGAGTGTCGAAAATCTCACCGTGATCTACGACGATGTGTAGATCACGTCAGTCAGGTGTTATGTTACTGCTCAGTTCGGGCCTTGCTTTCTCTGTGACCAGCGAAGATGGTGGGCCCGAGAGGTTTGGATGAGAGGGCATCACGTGGGTCAGCCAGCACACGGACGTGTTGCCCTGGGGTATTCGGTGCAGTCGATCGTGAGCGCGTGATGACCACCTTCGACACGGCCAGTGCAGGCCGGCCCGCCACACCGTCTCGTGATGCCGTATCCGGCGCTCTCAAGGAGTACGTCCGCAAGCATCCGGTGCAGGCGGTGGAAACCGCAGGCAGTCAGATCGTCCTCGGTGTACGGGCGATGCAGTACATGTTCTCGGACCTCGTCCACCGCGCGTTCCCGTGGAAGGAGTTCATCCACCAGGGCGCATTCATGGCGGGCAGTGCCGTGGTCCCGACGCTGCTGGTGGCCATTCCGATCGGTGTCACCTTGTCCATCCAGTTCGCCCTGCTGGCGGGCCAGGTTGGCGCGTCCTCGTTGGCAGGTGCCGCCAGTGGTGTCGCAATCGTGCGCCAGGGCGCCTCTCTGGTCGCCGCGGTGCTGATGGCCTCCGCGGTAGGTTCGGCCATCACCGCGGACCTGGGGTCACGAACCATGCGTGAAGAGATAGACGCCATGGAAGTGATGGGTGTGTCGGTGATCCGGCGGCTCGTCGTCCCGCGCGTCGCCGCCGCCGTCCTAGTCGGTGTCGGTCTCACGGGTACGACCTGCTTTGTCGGCTTCTTGGCGAGTTACCTGTTCAACGTCTACTTCCAACACGGTGCACCGGGAAGCTTCGTCGCGACCTTCGCCTCGTTCACTCGGGTCGACGATCTGATCTTGGCCCTGCTCAAGGCGATTCTCTACGGCCTAATCGTCGCCATCGTCGCGTGCGACAAGGGGCTGACGACCAAGGGCGGTCCGGCCGGCGTCGCCAACTCGGTGAATGCCGCGGTCGTCGAGTCCATCCTGGTGCTGATGCTGATCAACGTGCTCGTCAGCCAGGTGTACGTCATGGTCTTCCCACGGCATGGGATATAGGGACGCGCCGTGACTATCTCCACATACCGTCCTAAGGGCGTCCAGCCGATCATCGACGCCGGGCATCGGGTCGCCCAGTCGATTCGGCGGCTCGGTCATATGCTGGCGTTCTTCGTGGAGGCCATCGCCTCCATCCCGAACTCCCTGCGCTTCTACTCCAAGGAGTTCTTCCGGCTGCTGGCGGACGTCACCTGGGGTAACGGCTCGCTGGTCACCGGTGGCGGCACGGTCGGCGTGGCCGCCGTGCTGGGCGCCACGATCGGCGCTCTCATCGGCATCGAGGCCTACAACCTGCTGAACATCATCGGCCTGGGCCCGGCCACCGGATTCATCTCCTCTCTGGTGTCGACGCGCGAGTTGGCGCCGGTGATGGCCGCGCTCGCCTTTGCGATGCAGGCCGGTTGCCGGTTTACCGCGCAGCTCGGAGCCCAGCGCATCAACGAGGAGATCGACGCGCTGGACGCGCTGGCGATCCGGCCCATCCCCTACCTGGTGACCACCCGCCTGATGGCCTCGACCGTCGCGGTAGTTCCGCTGTACCTGCTGTGCCTGGTCATCAGCTACATCACCTGCCGCCTGCTTGTCGGGATCTCCAGCGGCGGCTCGATCGGCGGTGCCTACAACCACTACTTCACGATGATGTTGAGCGGTACCGACATCGTCTATTCGGTGATCAAGGCCGTCATCTTCGTCTGGATCGCGTCAACTATCCAGTGCTACTTCGGATTCAACGCCTCGGGTGGACCCGAGGGCGTGGGTGTGGCTGCCGGGCACGCGATGCGCGCCGCCATCACCGTCGTGATCATCGTGAACATGCTTCTCACCATGGCGTTGTGGGGAGTCGATGCCGGCGCAAGGTTCGGTGGTTGACGTGAGTGGTGGCTCATTCTCTGGAAACGGGCGCGGCTGGTCGGATCGGGCGCTGCTCCTCTCCGGTATCGCCGTGCTGGCCATCTTGGGATTGGTGACCGGGCTGCTGCTCGCCAAGTCCAAGGGCCTGCTGGAAGACACCGTCAAGGTCAACGCACAGCTCGTGAATGTCGGGGACGGTCTGCCCGAGCGTGCCGATGTGAAGTTCCGTGGCATGCTCGTTGGCGCTGTCACGTCGGTGACACCGGCCGAGGACGGCAAGCCAAACATCGTGCACATCGACCTGAAGTCCGAGCACGCCAGCGGAATTCCGAGCACGGTCACCGCCCGCGTGGTGCCGAGCAATGTGTTCGCGGTGTCATCTGTGCAGCTGGTCGACAATGGTGATGGTGCCGCGTTACGCGACGGCGCCGTCATCACCGAGGACACCAAGCTGCCGACGGTGCTGTTCCAGACCACCACGAACAAGCTGCGCCAGGTGCTGGCCGCCACTGAACGGCAACGGGGCGACGCACCGATCGGTTTGATCGGCGTATTCGGCGAGGCAACTCAGGGCCGTGGCGACAAGCTGCTGACCTCTGGTGCCCGGCTGCAGTCCATCCTCACCGAGTTCAATGCCATCGTGACCGCCAGCCCCAACGACCCCTCGACGATCGCGGCGCTGGAGAAGGTGTCGGCAGCACTCAGCACCACCTCGCCGCGGCTGTTGGACAACCTGGAGAACGCCCTGGTGCCGCTGCGCACCTTGGCCCAAAAGCAATCGGATGTGCGCGGGCTGCTTTCGGCAGGTTTGCACACCACCGGAACCGCCGCCACCGCCATCGATAACCACATCGATCAGATGATCGGCATCGGTACTCATCTGACACCGGTTGTCGGTGTCCTGGCACAGCACACAGACCAGTTCGTGCCGATCGCATCGCGCATCAAGGTGCTCTCGGACGCGATCTTCGAAAACGGATGGGATCCGGGCCGCCAGGTGCTGGGCCTGAACCTGATCCTGTCGTTCAGTCCGGCCTGGACCTATGTCCGCGACGACTGCCCGCGGTACGGAGAGCTGGCCGGGCCCAGCTGCACCACCGCACCCGAGACCCGCCAGTGGATCGACATTCCCGAGGTGCTGCAGCCTGGTAGCTACAAGCCGCCGCCGGATATCGCTCCGCCTCCGGGAACCATCTTCCCGCCGACCGCGGCCGACATCATGCTGCACGGTTCGGGTCCCAACCCGCAGGAAGTCGACCGCGCCGCGAACCCGGTGCTGCCGCCATTCGGTCCGCCGCCCAACCCGGCACCTGCCGGAGTGGCACCGGCCTCGTTCGGCGGAAACGTCGGACCGGTCGGAAGTGCGACCGAGCGCGCACAACTCGGCAAGGCACTCGGCGGGGATCCGAGTGCTTCACAGCAGCTGCTCCTGGGCCCGGTGGCCCGTGGCACAACGATCTCGGTCAGTCGTGAGGGGTCGGACACCGATTCCGGCCACGCCAATTCGGCCCAGGGAGGCGGACGATGAAGAACTTCCGGGCCGCGGTGGTCGGACTGTCATTGTTTGTCGTGTTCGCCATCGGCGTGACGACCCTGGTCTACGGAACCCTGCTCCGCGATACCACGGGCTCGACCAAGAGCTACAGCGCGATTTTCACCGATGTCACCGGTGTGCGAGTCGGCGACGATGTGCGCATCGCGGGTGTGCGCGTGGGCCGCGTTGACTCGATCGAGCTGGATGGCTCGCTCGCCAAGCTCAAGTTCCGGGTCAAGAGCAACCAGAATCTGTACGGCAACTCGATCGCCTCGGTGACCTACCAGAACATCATCGGCCAGCGGTACATCTCGCTGTCCCGGGGGCTGGATGGCAGCCCAGAGCGTTTGCCTGAAGGCAGCGTGATTCCGGTGGAGCGCACGGAGCCGTCCTTCGACGTCGGTGCGCTGCTCAATGGATTCGAGCCGTTGTTCACCCTGTTGGACCCGAAGCAGGTCGACAATCTGTCCAACGGGCTCATCGACGCCTTCGCCGGTGACAGGGGCGCGCTGGCCCATGTCGTCGCGCAGACCACCGAGATCACGAAATCCTTTGCCGGACGTGACCAGTCGCTGGGTGGGCTCATCGAGAACCTCAACACCGTGCTGGCGAACGTCGCCAAGCAGAACGACAACCTGGACCAACTGGTGGTCCAGAGTCAGAATGTCGTCGGCGAACTGGACAACCGCCGCCAGAACCTGGTCTCGTCCATCGGTTCGGCCACGCATGTGGTCAGCCGGATCCAGACCATCGGCGACAACGTGTACCCGCAGCTGCAGGAGCTCGTCTATCGCGAGCCGGGTACCGCCGCGCACATTCTTGCCAACAAGGACCAATTCGCCTTCCTGGGTTCCAATCTGCCGCTGCTCCTGAAGGGGCTGGCCCGCACCATGCAGGACGGTGCCTACGGCAATTCGTATGCCTGCCAGCTGAACATCAACGGGTTCTTCCCGGGTCTCAATGATCTGGTGCCCGCGATCGTCCGGCACGCCACGCACGGTGGCGTCGCCAAGTACACACCGAAATGCCGAGGGACCGAATGAGCCCCCGTGAACGCAGGTTAGAAGACCGGAGCAAGTTCTGGATCGGCATGATCGCCGTCGGTGTCGTCACCGCGATCATCGCGTCGATGCTGCTGTACCGCCAGATCGGTTTCGGATACACCCGGTACAAGGCCGAATTCGCGCAGGCGGCCCAGCTCAAGAAGGGCGACTACGTCAGCGTCGCTGGAGTGGATGTCGGCGAAGTCAAAAGCGTTGTGCTCGATGGCACCAAGGTGCTTGTCGACATGCGGGTGCGCGACGAGGTGAAGTTGGGTGCTGAGACGCAGGCCGCGATCAAGACCACCACGCTGCTCGGTTCGCGCTATGTCGAGTTGCGGCCTCGCGGTGCGGGCGTCATCCCGAACAAGCGAATCGCGTTGTCGCACACGGAGGTGCCATACGACCTGCAGGCGCTGCTCGCGGACACCGCTGCCACCTATGAGCAGGTGGACACGACCAAGCTGGCTCAGTCCATCGACATCTTGGCCAAGCAGCTCGACGGGCTGCCTGAGGCGCTGCCCGACGCCATGAAGAATCTGAAGGAGCTGTCGGGGATCGTCTCCACCCGGCGGACGCAGATCGGCGAGCTGCTCAAGAGTGCGTCCACCGTCACCGCCACGCTGCATCGGCAGCAGGCCAACCTCGGTCATCTGGTCTTTCAGGGGCGGGACCTGTTGGGAGAGTTCGTATCCCGTAAAGCATCGTTCCAGCGTCTGATGGCCTCGATCACCAAGGTGGTCGACCTGCTGAGCAAGGTGGTCATCAAGGACCGGCCCGCCTTCGAGAAGCTGTTGCAGCAGCTGCGGGATGTCACGGCGCTGGCCAGCGATCATGACGACTACCTACGAAACCTGTTGCAGATCCTGCCCGTGCCGCTGCGGAACCTGACCAACGCCACCGGCTCGGCATACTCCATGAACATCAACCTGACCAACGGTCTGGTCGTGGACAACTGGATGTGCGCGATCAGCAGCCGCGCCGAACAGTGGGGTCTACTCGAGTACTTCAAGGACTGCGCATGAGCGTGAACGTGACACAGCAGGGGTCCACCGCGCGCCGAGTCTTCATGATCGGCGTGGTTTCGGTGCTGGTGGTGGCCGCCGCGATCGGCGGCTACCTGGGTCTGCGCAAGGCCGGCGTAGTAGACGACAAGATCACCGTTACCGCCCAATTCGATGAAGGCTCAGGTCTTTTCGTGGGCAATGTGGTCGAGGTGCTGGGCCTGCCGGTGGGTGCCATCGAATCGGTGGAGGCCAAGGGCACGTATGTCCAGGTCAAGTTCAACGTCGACAAGGACGTCAAGGTCCCTGCGAACGTCATCGCCGCCGCCTTCACCAGCTCGGTCCTCACTGACCGGCACGTCGCATTGAGCCCGCCGTACACCGAGGGCCCGGTGCTCAAAGATGGCGATGTCATCCCGCTGGACCGCACCCGCACCCCTGTCGGATTCGACCGGGTGCTGGCGACCGTCGACAAGCTCGCGTCGGCGATGAAGGGTGACGGCAAGGGCGGCGGTCCGGCCGCCGACTTGGTCAGCATCGGAGCGCAGGCCGCCGCGGGTAACGGGGAGCAGGTCAAGACCGCCCTCGATGAGCTGTCGAAGGCACTGAAGATGACCACCGATGGCGCCGAGACCAAGGATCAGCTCACCACGATCATCAAGAGCGTGAGCTCGCTGGTGAACGCGATGGGGGAGAACGACAAGGCGATTCGTCAGTTCGGCTCGGCGGTGCACGGCACTGCCGATGTCCTGGCCGCCGAACGGCTGGGCACCGGCGACACCGGCCGCAAGACCAACGAGGTGCTGAAGAACACCGCCGAACTCCTCGAGAAGAACCGCGACGTCATCAAGGGTCTCATCGGAAACGGCAACGTCACCTTGCAGGCATTGACCGATAACCAGCGTGAGCTCAAGGAAACTCTGGATCTGCTGCCCCTGACGCTCGATAACGTGGACCGCGTTATCGACCCGGTGAACGGGTCGATCCGCCTGCACCCGCTGTTGGACAAACTGCTGTTCGAAAGCCAGTTCTCCAAGGAAATCTGCAACTTGATGGGCCTGCGGCAGCTCGGGTGCAGCACCGGCACGCTGGCCGACTATGGCCCCGATTTCGGGCTGACCTACATGCTCGACGGCATGGCCAGGATGGGGCAGTGATGAGCCGCTTGAAGGTTTCCAAGACGAGGGTTGCCGCATTGGCTGCGGTCGGGGCTCTCGCCGTATCCGCCTGCACGCCACCGGGACTCGATAGTCTGCCGCTTCCGGCTCCGAACATGGGCTCGCAGTCCTACCAGCTGACCGCGCGGTTCGCCAACGCGCTCAACCTTCCCGCGAAGGCCAAGGTTCGTCTCGGTGGCGCCGATGTCGGCGAGGTCGAGTCGATGGACGCCGTCGACTACGTGGCCGTGGTTCAGCTGCGTATCCGTGAAGGTGTGCGGTTGCCCGTCGGAACCACGGCACAGCTGCGCACGGCCACCCCGCTGGGCGATGTGTTCGTCGCCGTCACCCCACCCACCAAAGGCACGGGCCAGCTCCTCAAAAACGGGGGCACTCTGGACCTGGACAACACCTCATCGGCGGCCACGGTGGAAGGTGTGCTCGCGTCCGCGGCCGTGCTCGTCAACGGTGGCGTCATTCGCAATCTGACGCACGTGGTGAACGGGCTCGGCAAGTCCTCCGGCGGTAATGGCAGTAACGGCATCGTGTTCGGTGAGATCGTGAAGCAGTCCGATCAGTTGATGGGCACGCTGAATGGCCGGTCGGCGCAGATCCAGAACTCGTTGGACAAGACCTCTCAGCTGGCCTCGACACTGTCGGCGCGGGAGAAGACGATCAACGATCTGCTGGAGGCAGGCGCACCGGCGCTGAAGGCGATCGATCCCGATCAGGTCGGCGATCTTGCCGATACCGCGGGCCGCATCTCCGATCAGCTGGCGAAGTTCCCGTCCATCCAGGGCACCGACACGCGCAGCATGATCGCCGATTTCAACTCGCTCGCACGGGGCTTCAACGACATCACGGTGAGCCCGGACACCAGCTTGGTCGCGCTGAACCGGTTGATCCCGATGTTGATCAAGGCGAATGCCGGTAGCGGCCTTGCCGTTGACGTCAACATGGCCAAGCTCGCGCTGGGCAACTGGCCCGATGCCGGGTACAAGGGTGACCCGACCTTCCACGGCCCCAAGCAGGCCGACTGGGGTTACCTCGTCGGTAGCTTCAAGTACTCGCTGTACCGGTTGCAGGAACGGGTTGTGGGGCAAGGGCCGAACCCGCCTGCCCCGGCACCCGCGCCGGAAGCTCCGCCCGCGCCCGCCCCGGCGCCTGAACCAGGACCGGGCCGATGACCGCGCCCGCGACTGGCCCCGCACAGTCCAATGGTCTGCTGGAATCGATTTCCCGTGGACTGCTGGCGGTATCCGACGTCTTCAAGCGCAGCTGGAAATGGCTGTCCGTGGTCGGGTTGGTGGCCATCCTCGTCATCTGCGTCGGGTACGTGATGTTCGGGACGTTGAAGGTCAATCCGATCGAGTCCAAGTACCGGGTAAAGGTGCAGCTGCACGAATCCGGTGGGCTGCTGCCGAATCAGGAAGTCACGCTGCGCGGAGTGCCGATCGGCCGCGTGCAGTCCGTCAACCTGGAGAAGGGCGGCGTCGTCGCGACCGCTGCGATCGACGGCGCGGTGAAGCTGCCGGTCAACAGCGAGGTGCGCGTCTCCGGGCTGTCGCCCGCCGGTGAGCAATACCTCGACTTCCGCCCAACGACGAATGACGGTCCGTTCCTGGGGAACAACAGCGTTGTTGCGCTGGGCCAGGCCACCACTCCGATTTCCCTCGCGCAGGTGCTGGCGGATTCCGATGGGCTGCTGGCACAGCTTGATACCGAGAAGCTGAGCACCATCCGCAAGGAACTCGGGGTCAGTACGCAGGGCCCGGAAAAACTTGCCGATATCTTCGATGGCGGCACGTTCCTCATCACGACCCTCGATGGTGTGCTGCCGGAAACGGTGACCCTGTTGAAGTCGAGCAAGGTGACTTTCTCGACGCTCGTCGACCTCAACTCGGGATTGGATGCGACCGGCCAGCAGCTGGGCAGCACCTTCAGTGGGCTGAAGAAGATGGACGGCGGCTTCCGGACGCTGCTCGGGCGGGCCCCGCAGACACTGCACGGTGTGGACAATCTCTTCACCGATAACTCCGACACCATGGTGCAGCTGTTGGGCAATCTCGCGACGGTCGCTCAGCTGAACTATGTCCGCGTCCCCGCGCTCAATGCGCTGTTCCCGGGCCCGGAGGTGCGTGGTTCTGCGCTGGAGAGCGCGGCGACAATCTTCCATGATGGCGCCATCTGGGCACTTGCCGACCTGCTGTATCCGCGGCCGACATGTGATTACGTGACGCCGCGTAAGCCCGTCTCGGACGCCAGCTTCTATGAGCCAGCGCTGTACTCCACGTACTGCGCCAACCCCGACCCGGCGATGCTGGTTCGTGGTGCGCGCAACGCACCGCGTCCGGCCGACGACGACACCGCGGGCCCGCCGCCCAACGCGGACCTGGCGAAGGTGGCCGATCCAACGCCACGGGGCAAGTGGAGCGTTCCGACGCCGTATGGTGGACCGCAGTGGCCTCTCCCGATTCCCGGCGATGCACCATTACCCCCCGATGCGCCTGCGCCACCGCCCGGTTTCGGTAATACTCCACCCACCGGACGCTAGGCGCGCTCGGACAGGTACCAGCACGACGCGCAAGGAGCACAACCATGGCAGATGACGCTGCCGGCAAGGACGCCAAGAAGGCGGATGAGTCCGCGGTGACCTCGGATACGGAGAAGGCCGAGGAATCTTCGACTCCGTCGACACAGGCCGAATCGACGCCTGACGAGGCCACCGATGCCGAGGCGGCTGCCAAGGATTCCGACGACTCCGATGACGAGGACATCAGCCTCGAACCGGATGAAGAGGAAAAGAGTCCGAGGAGCATGCAGCGCCGGCACTGGGCCTGGACCGCGGCCGCAGTCGTGGTGATCGCGATCGCCGCCGGGACCGCCGTCATCGGGCGGCTCTACGAGGAGCAGCGCGCGGAAGAGCGGTCTTCCCGTGAGGCCCTCACCGCGGCTCAGGAATTCGCCGGGGTACTGACCAATGTGGACAGCGCCAAGCTCGACGACAACTACAACAAGACCATGGACGGGTCCACCGGCAAGTTCAAGGACATGTACGACAAGTCCAGTGCGCAGCTGCGGCAGATCCTGGTGGAGAACAAGGCCAGTTCACGCGGGGTCGTCGTCGACTCCGCCGTGAAGTCGGCGACGCCGGACAAGGTTCAGGTGCTGTTGTTCATCGATCAGTCGGTGTCCAATGTCGCGGTGCCGGAGCCTCGCATGGACCGCAGCCGAGTCCAGATGACGATGGAGAAGATTGACGGGCGCTGGCTGGCCAGCGATGTCGAGCTGACCTAAGACAGTCATCCGATGGCTATCGGTGGACTGCTGCTTGTCGCTCTGGGGATCGCCATCGGAATGGTCGGCATCGTGGTGCCGATGGTTCCCGGAACAACCCTGGTGGTGCTCTCCATCGGCGCATGGGCGCTTGTCGAATCCACCACGAAGGCCTGGGTGGTCCTGGGCATCGTGGCGGCGCTCGCCGTCGCGACCACAGTGGTCAAGTACGTGTGGCCCGCTGCGCGCATGCGCGAGGCCGGGGTGCCCACACTGAGCCTGGTGCTTGGCGGGGCGGCGGCGATCGTCGGGTTTTTCGTGATCCCGGTGGTGGGGTTGGTGATCGGCTTCGTGCTCGGCATCTACCTCGCGGAGTTCCTGCGACGTAACAGCCAGAAACAGGCATGGGGTGCCACCGTCACGGCAGTGAAGGCGGTCGCCACCTCGATCGGTATCGAGATGGTGGGTGCGATGGTGTCGGCAGGTATCTGGCTCGGCGCCGTACTGACCTGAATCGTTGACTAGGTGAGCGCTGTCCGCAGCGCCGTAAGACCTTCGCCGTCGACCCCGGCAGCCGTCAGCATCGCCTCGGGTGATCCGAAAAGCCTTGTGATTTCACGGAATCCAGTCTCAAGATACTCCTCGCGAACGCCAAGCACCTCATCGGAAAGCATCGCGGCCATGGTCTGCGCAAGCTCGGGTTCGGCGGCATCCATCTGTGCGGAGATGTGGGCCCGCATCGCCGCGATCGCGGTATTGCTGCGCAGGTAGTCCGCTGCGATATCGGCGTAGTCGATGCCGACCGAGTGCAGCACCACCCCGATGAGGAGTCCGGTCCGGTCCTTGCCTGCCGCGCAGTGCACCAAAGCCGTTGCGCCGCTCGCGAGTTGATCGGTCACCGCCTTGAGGGCGACGAGGGTGCCAGGAAGTTCGACGAACCGGCGATACTCGGCCAGCATGAACTCCACCTGCGACGCCGGGTCCGGACCACGGCCCGAGGTCATGCTGGTGATCATCATCTGCCGGTAGGCGATTTCATGAGGAGCGCGTTCTTCCCCGGCCGCTGGGGTGGCGAAGGGAACCTCGTGGACCCGGATTTCGCCGTCCACGCGATCGGAACCGGTGCGTGCAATCTCGGTGGGACTGCGTAGGTCATAGAGGTCGGTGACGCCGAGGGCGCGCAGGGCCTGGGCCCCTGCCGCGGTCAGACCGCTCAGCTCAGAGGACCGGAACAGCACCCCGGGCCTGAGGGTGACCGGTGAATCCGAACCGCCGACATCCCGGAAGTTCCAGATGCCGTCGATGGGGCTGTGCGCGGGGGAAGCGGTCGATTCGGCGTTGGAGATCGTCACACCCCCACGGTAGCGGGCGCCTTTTCGACGGCGCTCTCGCCCGGTTTGTGGCGGAATAGCAGGAAGAACGCGATCGCGACTACCAACGAGTAGCCGGCGAAGCTCATCCAGATGCCGTGCCAGTCCTTGCTCTGATCCGGATAGGTGAAGAAATACTCGATGACGGCGCCACTGATGAGACTGCCGAGCATGGCACCCACCCCATTGGTCATCAGCATGAACAGGCCCTGCGCGCTCGCCCGGATCGCGGGATCGCACTGATCCTCGACGAACAGCTGGCCCGACACGTTGAAGAAGTCGAAGGCCATGCCGTAGACGATGCAGGACAGCACGATCATCCAGAGGCCGTCTCCGGGGTTGCCGTAGGCGAACAGGCCGAAGCGCAGTGTCCACGCCACCATGCTCATCAGCATGACCGTCTTGATTCCAAAGCGGCGCAGGAAGAATGGGATCGCCAGTATGAACAGTGTCTCGGAGATCTGAGAGATGGACATGATGATGGCGGGATGCTCGACGGCGAAGAGGTTCTTGTACTCGTCGATGCTCGCGAAATCATGTAGGAACGTGTCGCCGTAGGCGTTGGTGAGTTGTAGGGCGCCGCCGAGCAGCATCGCGAAGATGAAGAAGATCGCCATCGTGCGGTGGCGGAAGAGGGTGAAGGCGGTGAGCCCGAATCTGTCGGAGAATGTGGTGCTGCGCGTGCGGTCCAGCTTCGGTGGACAGCTCGGCAGCGTGAAGGCGTAGAGCCCCAGGAGTAGCGCAGCGGTCCCGGCGACGTAGAACTGGCCGACCGAGGTCTCCAGCTTCAGCAGGCTCACCGTGTGCAGTGCGGCGATGAAACCGACGGTGCCCCACACCCGGATCGGCGGGAAGCTGACAACGGTGTCCTTGCCAGCGGCTTTGAGCGCGTTAAAGGCGACTGTGATGGCCAGGGACAGCGACGGCATGTAACACAGCATGTTGAGCAGCAGAACCCAGAAGAAGAGGGTGGGGCTGTTCACCTGGGTCAGGCTGAAGAGCGCTGCGGCGCCACCGAGATGTAATATCCCGTAAAGTTTTTCGGCATTTACCCACTTGTCAGCGATCACCCCCATGAGGGGCGGAGTGAGGATCGCGGCGATACCCATGGTCGAGAAGGCGGCACCGAAGTGCGCACCCGACCAGTGTTTGTTGTTGAACCAGTACGCCCCGAGCGTCAGCAGCCACGCTCCCCACACGAAGAACTGCAGGAAGTTCATGACGATGAGGCGGGTAGAGAGGTTCATTGGACACCAATACTGGGGGACATCGGCCCAGTTGGCAGCGTGAACGGTTAAGGAATGTCACGGCCCCTCGCTCGTGGTTTGTGCGGTCGGGTAAACATGACCCATGCACAAGGACGTGTCCTCTTCACCTGAAGGCCCCGCCGGCGAGGCGACGCTCGATGCTGACGCCATCCCGTCGAGCCTGTTGGAGTACCTCAACCACGAGCTGGGGGAGGAGGTCGCTGTCCGCAGGCTCTCCGCCGGACATTCGAATCTGACGTATGTGGTCACGGGAAGTACTGGTGCGCAGTGGATTATGCGGCGCCCGCCGTTTGGGCGGCTGCAGGCCGGTGCACATGATGTGATGCGCGAATACCGGGTGCTCGATGCGCTCAGTGCGGCGCGGGTGCGGGTTCCGCGCGTTACCCTGGCCAGCACCGATGCCGAGATCTTCGGTGCTCCGTTCTATCTGATGGAGCGTCAGGAAGGCGAGGTCATCAGGGACGTCTCGCCCGAATGGTTCGTCGGTTCGGCTCGACGGGAACTGGTGCTCGACCTCGCGGTCGCATTGGCGGAGATTCACAACGCAGATCCGGCGCGGTTGGTGGAGGCCAAGCTGGGGCGTGAATCCGGCTACCTGGCACGACAATTGAAGACGTGGGGCGCGCAGTGGGAGTCCATCAAGGAGTTGCCCACCGGCCGTGACCTGGAAGATCACACGGCTATTACCGAATGGCTCACCCAGAACTACCCGGGAGATCGGCCCGCGGCTGTGGTGCACGGCGATTACAAGCTGGACAACGTGCTGGTCGATGCGGAAACGGCGCGGATCACCGCGGTACTGGACTGGGAAATGGCGACTGTCGGCGATCCACTGGCGGACCTGGGTTACCTGCTGTACATGACCCCGCAGCCCGGGGGCGAGGTCGCCATGGCAGAGCTCACCGGGGCGGTGACCGCGCAGGAGGGTTGCCCCTCGCATGTCGAGATCGCAGAAGCCTATCGCGAGGCGCGAACCGGAGATCAAAGTTATTGGACACCAGAGGATTTGATCTACTACCAGGTTTTGGGTGGATGGAAGCTCGCCACGCTGCTGGAGGTGTCCTATCAACGGCATCTCGCCGGAACCACCGATGACCCCTTCTTCGCGGAGCTGGACGAGGGCGTACCGAGGCTGCTTTCGGTGGCTCGCAGCCTGATACGGACCACTGGTTAGCATCAACAAACAAACTCACCGACGAGAGGATCGCCATGGCCGACGAAGTCCTGATCGAACAGCGTGACCGTGTCCTACTGATCACCATCAACCGTCCGGACGCGCGTAACGCGGTCAACAGGGCCGTCAGCCAGGGGCTCGCCGCCGCCGCGGACCAGCTGGACAGCTCCGATGACCTATCCGTCGCCATCATCACCGGTGCGGGTGGAAATTTCTGCGCGGGAATGGATCTCAAGGCGTTCGTGAGCGGCGAAGCGGTGCTGTCCGAGCGCGGCCTTGGTTTCACCAACGTGCCACCGCGCAAGCCGATCATCGCGGCGGTGGAGGGCTTCGCCCTGGCCGGCGGCACCGAACTCGTACTGTCCTGCGATCTGGTGGTGGCCGGTCGGAGCGCCAAGTTCGGCATCCCCGAGGTCAAACGTGGTCTGGTGGCCGGCGCCGGTGGCCTGTTGCGTCTGCCGAAGCGAATCCCGTACCAGGTAGCCATGGAGTTGGCGCTCACCGGAGATTCGTTCACCGCGGAGGACGCTGCCAGGTACGGATTCATCAACCGGCTCGTCGACGACGGTCAGGCACTGGAGGCCGCGCTGGAGTTGGCTGCCAAGATCACTGCGAATGGGCCCCTAGCCGTCGCGGCCACCAAGCGCATTGTCATCGAGTCGGCGAGCTGGGCACCCGAGGAAGCCTTCGCCAAACAGGGCGAGATCCTCATGCCGATCTTCGTCTCCGAGGATGCCAAGGAGGGCGCGCAGGCGTTCGCCGAGAAGCGTGCACCCGTCTGGAAGGGCAAGTAGCCCTCTCGTATCTGTCGTCTCGACAAGGATCAGTGGCGCTCCCAGTCAATCGGCGTACTGTAGTTAGTTGTGCGAACTTTTCATAGGTAAAACCCCTTGACCTGCAGTTTTAGATGTACGCACACCTGACATACGCGTTTGATGGGAGACACTGCTGTGGCCAGAACCGAAGGTGACACCTGGGACATCGTGACGAGCGTGGGCGCGACCGCGCTCATCGTCTCTGCCATGCGTGCCGTCGAGGCGCGTAAGGCAGAGCCGCTTGCGCGGGACGACTATGCGCAGCACTTTGTGGCCGCGACCAAGACTGAGGCACCGATCTTCTCCGAGCTGCTGGAGGACCCCGCCGTCGCCCAGGAGCCCGATGTGCAGCTGTTCTCGAGCTATCTCGGGGCACGGACGAAGTACTTCGATGACTTCTTTCTGGCCGCCGGGGACGCGGGAGTCCGCCAGGCCGTGATTCTGGCGGCGGGGCTCGATGTTCGTGGATACCGACTGCCCTGGGCAGCTGGCACCACGGTCTACGCGCTTGACCTCCCGAAGGTGCTCGAGTTCAAGACAAAGGTTCTCGACGAGCATGGGGTGCAGGCGACGGCCACTGTCCACGATCTGCACGTCGACCTCCGCGAGGATTGGCCCGCAGCGCTGAGCGCAGCGGGATTCGATCACACGCAGCCCACAGCGTGGCTGGCCGAGGGGCTGCTCCCCTTCTTGCCCGGTGCCGCCCAGGACCTGCTGTTCCAGCGCATTGTCGACCTGTCCGCGCCGGGAAGCCGGGTCGCGGTCGAGGACTTCGGCGCTCCCGGCACCCAGGCGGATCGGATGTCGAACGCGATGGAGCAGGAAGACGGTGCGCTGCAGCGGATCTTCAAGAGCATCGTGGAAGAGGATGCGCCCCCGTCGAGTCTCTGGTTCGGTGATGAGCGTGAGGATCCGGCGCAATGGCTGACCGCGCATGGCTGGACCGTCCAGGCGACGACCGCGGGCGAACTGTTGAAGCGATACAACCGGGCTCCACTGGCCGGTGAGCACGAGCTGACCGATGCCATGGGGCAGAGCAGGTACTTCTCCGCAGTGCTCGGAGCGTAGCCATGGCACGCACCGAGGGAGACACCTGGGACATCGTCACGAGTGTTGGCTACACGGCGCTTGCGGTCGCGGCCGCTCGTGCTCTCGATGCCAACCTGGATCCGCCACTGGCACATGACGAGTACGCCGAGAAGTTCGTCGCCGCGGCTGGCGAGCCGCATCTCGCCGAGGCGGTAGGCACCGGTGATATCAGCGGCTTCGCCGGGGCCAATGCTGGTTGGGTCGGTGTACGGACACGGTTCTTTGACAACTTCTTCGCTGACGCGGCCGGTGCGGGCGTGCGCCAAGTGGTCATTCTGGCCGCCGGATTAGACGCGCGCGCATACCGATTGCCCTGGCCCACGGGGACGACGGTCTTCGAGGTGGATCAGCCACGGGTGCTCGAGTTCAAGGATCAGGTGCTCGGCGGGGTAGATGCGGGTCCTGCCGCTGGCCGGGTGCCGGTAGCGGTAGACCTGCGCGATGATTGGCCGAAGGCATTGGCTGGAGCGCGATTCGACGCCGAACGGCCCACCGCCTGGGCTCTGGAAGGGCTGTTGCCCTACCTGCCCGGTGCGGCGCAGGACGCTCTCTTCGAGAAGTTGCATGAGCTGTCGGCTCCGGGGAGCCGGCTCGCGGCCGAGCTGGGCCCCGGGCCGGGAGAGATTGCGCAGTTTGAGCAGGACATGCCATCGGGTGCTGATTCGCCGGGCCACCCCCGGGTAACTGAACTCTGGTATGACGACCCTCGGCGCGACACCAAGCTGTGGCTTGCCGAAAGAAACTGGGCTGTCACGGAAGTCGACCTTGTCGATGCGGCCGTCGGATATGGGCGCCCGTTCGGCGAGCTACCGCGCTCGTTCGAAACATTGCTTCGCACCAAGTTTTTCACCGCTACCCGGACAAGCTGAAAGGGCGCTATGACAGACGTCGAGGACAAGAATTCGATCCGCAGTGACGGCGACTCGTGGGACATCGTGTCGAGCGTGGGATACACCGCGCTGGGGGTGAGTGCGCAGCGTGCCGTGGAGAGTGAGCGGCCGGACGCGCTGATCGTGGATCCGTTCGCCAAGCATTTCGTGCTCGCGGCGGGCGAACCCCATTTGATCGATACGATTTCCAGACGCGATGCGCCGCAAGCGTCTCCGTTCGAGTATCTGCGTGGCATGGGTATGCGCAGCCGATTCTTCGATGAATTCTTTCTGGACGCCGCCGCCTCGGGTATTCGGCAGGCGGTGATCCTTGCCGCGGGGCTGGACGCCCGGGCTCACCGGCTGCCCTGGCCCGCGGGGGTCACTGTGTACGAGCTGGATCAGCCGGAGGTGCTGTCCTTCAAGGATCGGGTGTATGCCGAGCAAGGTGCCGCGCCGACCAGTGATCGCCGGACCGTGGCGGTGGACCTGCGTGATGACTGGCCGACGGCACTCACGGCGGCCGGATTCGATTCCGGCCAGCCGACCGCGTGGTCGGCCGAAGGGCTGCTGCCGTATCTGCCTGCGGCCGCGCAAGAGCTGTTGTTCGAGCGTGTGGTCGAACTGTCGGCTCCCGGCAGCCGTGCCGCCATCGAGGGCCCGACAGGTGTGTTGGGAATGAGTCAATTCGCGAAGGTCGAACAAAAGTATCGATCCGAGAAGGACACCTTCGGCAAGATCGACATCACCGAATTGTTTTACGACGAGGAGAAGACGCCACCCATCGAGTGGTTCTCCACGCGTGGATGGAACACCCACGGGCTGGACATGTTTGCCTTGGCCGACCGATACGGCGTGCAGTATCCGGAGGTGCCCGAGGACATCAAAGAACTTGCCGGTGCGATGCACTACCTGACCTGCACCTTGCCGAGCTGAAAGGACGGTTATGACCAACATCGAGGACAAGGATTGGTCGCGCAGCGAGGGCGACTCCTGGGACATCGTGTCGAGCGTCGGCTTCACGGCGCTGGGTGTGGCCGCGGCACGCGCGATGGAGAACACGCACGCTGATCCCCTGGTGCGCGACGACTACGCGGAGCACTTCGTGCGTGCCGCGGGTGAGCCGCACCTGATTGGGCTCCTGGACAATCCCGATGCGCAGACGCTGAACCCCACCTCCGCGTTTCGGCAGATCGGTCTACGCAGCAAGTTTTTCGACGAGTTCTTTGTGAGCGCAACGAATTCCGGTTGCACGCAGGCGGTGATTCTGGCCGCCGGGCTCGATGTTCGTGCGCATCGGTTACCGTGGCCGGCAGGTACCAAGGTCTTCGAGCTGGACCAGCCACAGGTGCTGGAATTCAAGGACCGGGTACTGGCTGAACGTGGTGCGACGCTTGTGAGTGATCGGCGCGAGGTCGCCGTTGATCTGCGGGATGATTGGCCGGCCGCTCTACTCGCCGCTGGCTTTGACCCAGAGGTCCCCACGGCGTGGTCAGCAGAGGGGTTGATCGTCTATTTGCCCTCTGCCGCACAAGATCTGTTGTTCGAGCGGGTTGTCGCGTTGTCGGCGCCGGGGAGTCAGATCGCCGTGGAAGCCACCCGTGGCAGGCCCAACATCGCCAAGTGGGGCGAGGTCCAGAAGAAGTACGCGGACGATAGTCATCCCATGTCGAAGGTGGACATCAGTTCGTTGTTCTACGACGAAGACCGGGCCGATGTGGCGGAGTGGTTGGCCGCGCGCGGGTGGACGGTGCGGGGCGCGCATGCCCTGGAACTGGCCGCGGCCTACGGAATCGAAGTCCCGGATCTGCCGGAGGATGTCATCGAACTGGTGAAGCAGGGCAACTACCTCACCGCGATTTTGCCCAGGTAGACGGGCTATCCACAGGGTCTGGCTAGGCCCTGCGTTCCGGGCTAACATGCGGAAGGGGCATGTTCAGAGGGGGAGTGGATGAGGATCGACCCGGTGGCGACGGAGAAGTGCGCGTCGCAGCTCGATGCAACTGATGCGCACGTCGAGTTCGCTAAAGGCAAGCTGCGTGCCACGGAGGGCAAGGACCTCGGCGACCTGACCGATGCCATGGATGCTGCGCGAACCCGGGTGTCGGGTGCGCTGGGCACGGTTGCGGCTGTGCAGAAAGAGATTTCGCAGAACATCCGCACGTGCACCAAGGCCCTTGTCGAGATGGATCAGCGCAACGCGGGCAACCTGAGCGATGCCGGAGTCATGTTCCCGGTACTCAACTAGGGCCGGTGCGGGATGACTCTGGGCGACACGCAGAAGCAGCTTGAGCAGGTAATCGCCGACCTTCGACAGATCGGCGAGATCACCATCAGCACGGTCTGGCCTATTGCCAGGAAGGTTGTCAGCGCTGTCCGGAAGGTCATCGCGGTGGCTACCGAGCCTCCTCCACCCGATCCGGCGACCGTGCGTGACGTCGCTGCGCGCTGGCGGGAGATGGCGCCCGCGATGGGGGAATGGCATGCCAACGATGTTCAGCAGGCCCAGAACACAATTCCCGAAACGGTGTGGGGGCGGACACCGGGCGATCCTGGCGGTGAGACAACGGGGGATAAGGCGCGCACGAGCATCGCGAACTTCACGACGCGGTCCACGACGATAGGTCCGGCCGCAACCGGGGTGGCGACCTCCCTGGAGACCTTCGGCGGATCGATGGAAAAGGCCCGCGACCGTTGGCATAACGCGTTCGCGTCGCTGAGGGACGATGTCGACTGGAACAACATCCCCAAGGCGCCGTGGGATGCCATCCCGTATGTCCGAAAGCTTGTGGGCGACGTCATACACGGTGTCGAAGAACTCGCCGGTGCGTATGGCGACGCCGACAAGGCGGTGAACACCGCCAAGGGTGAACTCGGTAAGGCCGTGGACGGCATCACCCTGCCCGACCACACGTCCGTCGCGGCGGGTGCAATCGGTTCGGTGAACAATTGGTCGGGCGTCAAAGGCGATCCAGATGGTCACAAGGACGGAACTGGACTGCGGCCGGGCGTCCAAGAACGTGCAGACGCCAACCTGGCGGCGATGAGTCCCGAGGATCGCGCCAAAGCGCAAGCGATGCTGGACGGCGCGAAGGACGAGGCGCGCCGCAACTGGATCGTCTCGGCGCTCGCGCGGGGAGGCGATATCGAGTCGTTGCAGCGCTTCGCCGATCGATTGAACCTCCCGCCCGAGCAGGGTGGCTTGACCGACAAGCAACTGCAGGAACTCGATCCAACCGAATACGCGAAGAATCACCCGGGTGGCCTCAAACAGCCAGACGGCACTACCTGCGGGTCGAGTTCTTTGGTGACGGCGAAGATGATCAATGACCCGATGTATGCCATGAAGGTGCTGACGGGCTATGACCCACGAACGGGACAGGAGCTGCCGGGTGGCACGGACACCGACGCCGTGACAGCCCGGTTCGGCGAAGAAGCCAAGAAGATGCACGATCTGACGAACAACGCGGTGATTCCTGGATGGGGGACGAACTGGCCGGAATCGATGGGGACTCCGCCTTGGGGTGCTGCCGACGAGATGGGAGCGCCCAACGGGACGGGCGTGCCGGGGAGTAGTTATGACTGGACATTGCACCCCCCGGCGGGAGCTGCGGGTGACTATCGATCGGTGACCGCGGCCGTGCAGGCAGGACAGGTGGTTCCGCTGTTTATCGGGACTGGGCCATACCCAAGCCACGTCATCTTGGTCACCGGCATGGACGGCGATAATCTGCAGATCTACGACTCGGCGGCAGGCAAGGTCTCAACGATTCCCAAAGACAAATTCATCAATGGCAACTTTGACCTGACGTGGTCCGGTGGGTGGAACGTGTGGGGCTCGGTGACGCCCAAATGAGGTACCTGAAGTGTGTTTCGTTAATAGCGCTGATATTCGTGACGGCCGCTTCGTGTCCGCGTGATCCCGGGAAGTACGACGCGAACAGTACGGATAGTGCCCGTTCGGAGCGTCTGGCTTCGGACCCGTGGTTGGCGCCGGCCGAGGTGGCACACGGAGGCTTTCGGGGAATCGGGCTCGTCGATCGTGAAGAGGTATCGCGCAAGTACCGCAAGGGAGTTGTCAATGACTTCCGCGAGGACGTGATTCGCGAGATACAGACGGCGTTGGCCGATGGCTGGGTGATTACGTACGCCCAATGCGGACCTATTCATCCGCGTGCACTCCCCAATCCCGATATGGGACGCCAATCTGAATCGATGGTGGCCTTCGTGGATCTCCAGAAATCCGCTGACGATCTTGATCACAGCGCCTTCGCTGAACTCACCGCATACGCATACAAGCAACAGCGAGATGGTAGCGGCCCCAATGAAGTTGGCGTACGGATCGTGGCGTACCCGCCGTATCACTCGGACAACGGATGGCCCCGGTTGCCTGTCGTCAGATACGAGGACACGTGTATGGCCAGTCCGGATGCGCCGACTGCCGGAACGTGGAGCACACCAGCTTTCCCCGATGGACTAGTCGCGGGTCTGTCTCGTAGCCAGCCGCTGAACGAGAAGGGTGAACCTGACAAAACAGCGCAGTGAGCCAGGCCGCGCCTCGGGGGCGCAGTGACACACTGGAGTGTGTGAGCCAAACCCCGGAGAACACCAAGTACGTCGAGCCCGGTGAGTTCAAGCGGGACACCAACTACATCGAGACGCGGATCACCGCGGATGGCCGCGACGGCTACCCGGTAGAACCGGGTCGATACAGACTTGTCGCGGCACGTGCCTGTCCCTGGGCCAACCGGACTTTGATCGTTCGCAGACTTCTCGGGCTGGAAAATGTCTTGTCACTTGGGCTTTGCGGCCCTACGCACGACAAGCGCAGTTGGACCTTCGATCTTGACCCGGGTGGGGTAGACCCCGTCCTGGGCATCCACTTCCTGCGTGATGCCTACCTCAAGCGATTCCCGGACTATCCGCGCGGCATTACCGTGCCCGCGGTCGTGGAGGAGTCCACGGGGGAGGTCGTCACCAACGACTACGCGCAGATGACGTTGGACTTCTCCACCGAGTGGGTTGACTACCACCGCCCCGGTGCCCCGCAGCTGTATCCCGAGGCGCTGCGCACCGAAATCAACGAGGTGAATCGTCGCGTCTACACCGAGGTCAACAACGGCGTGTACCGCTGCGGCTTCGCCGGAGGCCAGGAGGCGTACGACACCGCCTACGATCGGCTGTTCACGGCGCTGGATTGGTTATCGGAAAGGCTTGCCGGGCAACGGTATCTGGTAGGTGACACCATCACCGAGGCGGATGTGCGGCTGTTCACCACGTTGGTCCGGTTCGATCCGGTGTACCACGGACACTTCAAGTGCAATCGCGAGAAGCTGACCGAGATGCCGGTGTTGTGGGCTTACGCGCGGGATCTGTATCAGACCCCGGGGTTTGGTGACACGGTCGACTTCGGGCAGATCAAGGAGCATTACTACGTGGTGCACACCGATATCAACCCCACGCGCATCGTCCCGAAGGGGCCGGATTTGCGCGACTGGCTTACCGCGCATGGACGCGAGACACTGGGTGGTAGACCCTTCGGAGATGGCACCCCACCGGGTGCGCCTAAAGAGTCGGAACGCGTGCCACATTAGGGTCATTGCCCTGGTTAACGACCTTTGCAGGATTTACAAAAACGGAAGACTTGTTAACAAGCATGCCTTTCCTTAGTATCCGTCGGCATGCTGCACCACAGGGTGAAGGGCGAGTAGATGACCGATCAACCAGTCACTATCGGAGTTGTCCGAGAGTCGGGTGAGGACGAGCGCCGCGTCGCGCTGGTGCCCAAGGCGATCGCCGGCTTGATTGGCAAGGGTGTGAACGTCGTCATAGAAAGCGGCGCCGGAGAGCGCGCATTGCTGCCCGACGAGCTGTACGCCGAAGCCGGTGCCACGGTGGGCGATGCGTGGTCTGCCGACATCGTGGTGAAGGTCGCGCCGCCCTCGGCTGCTGAGGTCGCCCGCCTTCGTGAGGGACAGACCCTCATCGGCTTCCTGGCGCCCCGCAATGCCGAGAACAGCATTGGTGCGCTGCAGAGTGCTGGCGTGCAAGCCTTTGCGGTGGAAGCGATTCCGCGCATCTCACGTGCGCAGTCGATGGACGCGCTGTCCTCGCAGGCCAATGTGTCGGGCTACAAGGCGGTGCTGGTGGCCGCGTCCGAGTCCACCCGGTTCTTCCCGATGCTCACCACCGCCGCTGGGACCGTGAAGCCCGCGCTGGTGCTGGTGCTCGGTGTCGGTGTGGCCGGTCTGCAGGCCCTGGCGACGGCCAAGCGGCTCGGTGCCCGCACCACGGGTTATGACGTGCGTCCCGAGGTCGCCGATCAGGTGCGCTCTGTGGGCGCTCAGTGGCTCGATCTGGGCATCGATGCGGCCGGTGAAGGCGGATACGCCCGTGAGCTCACCGAAGACGAGCGCGCACAGCAGCAGAAGGCGCTCGAAGACGCCATCAAGGGATTCGACATCGTCATCACCACGGCGCTCGTTCCTGGCCGTCCGGCGCCGCGCCTGGTGACGGCCGCCGCGGTCGAAGGCATGAAGCCCGGCTCGGTCGTCGTCGACCTCGCGGGTGAGACTGGCGGCAACTGCGAGCTGACCGAGCCCGGCCAGACCGTCGTCAAGCATGACGTCACGATCGCTTCTCCGCTCAACCTCCCGGCGACGATGCCCGAGCACTCGAGCGAGCTGTACTCGAAGAACATCACCACCCTGCTGGACCTGCTCATCACAGACGGCGCACTCGCACCGGACTTCGACGACGAGATCGTCGCGGCCTCCTGCGTGACCCGTGCAAGAGAGGACGCGTAGCTCATGTATGACCAGCTATTGGCCAACCTCGCGATCCTGGTTCTGGCCGGGTTCGTCGGGTTCGCCGTGATCTCCAAGGTGCCCAACACCTTGCACACCCCGTTGATGTCCGGCACCAACGCCATCCACGGCATCGTGGTCCTCGGTGCGCTGATCGTGCTGGGCGACCTGCCCGCCGACGCGCATTGGGGCGTGCGGATCATCGCGTTCGTCGCGCTGATCTTCGGCACGCTGAACGTGATCGGCGGCTTCCTGGTGACCGACCGCATGCTCGGAATGTTCAAGGGCCGCAAGGCAGCCCCTAAGCCGGAGGCGGCTGACAAATGAACTACCTCGTCACCGTTCTCTACATTGTCGCGTTCGCGCTCTTCATCCTCGGCCTGTCGGGTCTGACCGGACCGAAGACCGCGGTTCGCGGCAACTGGATCGCGGCCACCGGTATGGCCATCGCCGTTGTCGCGACCCTGATCAAGGTGCGTGACACCGCTCCGATCAACTGGATACTCATCGCCGTCGGCCTGTTGGTTGGTGTGGTCCTCGGCGTCCCGCCGGCCAAGAAGACCAAGATGACGGCGATGCCGCAGCTGGTCGCGCTGTTCAACGGTGTCGGTGGTGGCACCGTTGCCTTGATCGCGTGGGCGGAATTCATTGAGACCCACGGGTTCAAGACATTCCGCGCCGATCAGCATCCGACCGTCGCGCTGGTGATCGGCTCGCTGTTCGCCGCGGTCATCGGTTCGGTGTCGTTCTGGGGCTCGCTGGTGGCGTTCCTCAAGCTGCAGGAGTCGATTCCGAAGAAAATCGAGAAGCGACTTGTCTCCTCGGCCAAGATCTTCCAGGCCGCCAACATCGTGCTGTTGATCGGTGCCGTCGCCGCGGCGGTGTGGATCGGTCTGAACGCAGGTGTGGGCACCCCGGCCTGGGCGATCGTGCTGGTCTTGGTGCTGGCCGGTGTCATGGGCCTGTTCGTGGTGTTCCCGATCGGCGGTGCCGATATGCCAGTGGTCATCTCACTGCTCAATGCACTGACTGGATTGTCCGCTGCGGCAGCCGGTTTGGCGCTGAACAACACCGCGATGATCGTGGCGGGCATGATCGTGGGTGCCTCGGGTTCGATCCTGACCAACCTGATGGCCGTCGCGATGAACCGGTCCATCCCGGCGATCGTGTTCGGATCCTTCGGCGGCGACTCCGCCGCAGCGGCAGGCCCCGGCGGCGAGCAGGGCACGGTCAAGGCCACCAGTGCTGCCGATGCCGCGATCCAGATGGCGTACGCCAACCAGGTGATCGTGGTCCCCGGCTACGGTCTTGCCGTCGCGCAGGCCCAGCACGCGGTCAAGGAGATGGCCAGCCTGCTGGAAGCCAAGGGTGTCGAGGTCAAGTACGCCATCCATCCGGTGGCGGGCCGCATGCCCGGGCACATGAACGTCCTGCTTGCCGAGGCCGACGTCGAGTACGACGCCATGAAGGAAATGGACGATATCAACGGCGAGTTCAGCCGCACCGATGTCGCCATCGTGATCGGCGCCAATGACGTCACCAACCCGGCGGCACGCAATGATCCGTCGAGCCCGATCCACGGCATGCCGATTCTGAACGTGGATGAGGCCCGTTCGGTCATCGTGCTCAAGCGCTCGATGTCCTCCGGATACGCGGGTATCGAGAACCCGCTGTTCTTCGGCGACAAGACCTCGATGCTGTTCGGTGATGCCAAGAAGTCGGTGTCCGAGGTTACTGAGGAACTGAAGGCGCTGTAGCCCAGCCTCTTTGCGATCGAGTGGGAATCTCGCGCGGATATCCGCGCGAGATTCCCACTTGGCGTTTCGGCGTAGGCTTCGCGCATGTACCGGGTGATGGCGACGGTCGTGACCGCGTCAGCGCTGCTGACTCCGATGGCAGCGGCGGATTCGCATGACTGTGTCTCGGTGGACCGGGCGCGCGATCAAATCCGCGGGCTCTCACGGGAGAACGGGGTAGCGGTTCGTCAAACGGCTATCGCGCGAAACCGGGCGATCGCCGGGCTCCTTCGGACCGCTGCGGGGGACACATCCGACCTCGCGGTGCGCGACCGTGCATTGGACGCAGCGGCGGCTGCGCAGAACTACGCCGACGTGATGGCCGCCGCGACCTCCGTGGACGGGGTGCTCGCGCCGCCCGGCGAAGATATGGCCCGCGCCGTCAACACCATGGCCGCGCTGGAATCGGTCTGCCCGGTGCGTTAACGGGAGGGCTCGGTGTCCTCGACCCGGCGCCAGGTCACCAGTGCGGCGGCCAGTGCCGCCAACCCGGCCAGCCAGTACAACGGGTGTGGCAGTGATGAAACCAACACTGCCACAACGGCAATCGCCGGTAGCCCGATATTCAGGATGGTGTCGCGGCGTTGCAGGAGCAGCACCAGCCACGCCAGCACCAGATAGATGGCGAACGGGACCGTGATCGTGAAGGCCGCAACGGTGGGACTTAGGTGACTCTTGCCGAGCCCCTCGTCGACGGCGATCTCGAATCCCGCCGACAGCGCGGCAACGGCGGCGAAGATGAAGTAGTGGCTGTAACCCCACAGCAGGGTCGACCGCAGGGACGTGTCCTTGCACTCTTGTTCCTGATCGAAGTAGATCCACCACACCGCGGCCACGATGAGCAAGGCCGACGCCGCGATGCCGATCATGGTGCCGGTGTGATCGGCTTCCTCGGCGCCGCCGATGATCGAGTTCGCCGAGGCCAGGATCGATTCTCCGAGCACGATCAGGGTGAACAGTCCGTAGCGCTCCGCGATGTGCTCGGGGTGCCACGTAGTCGGGGCCACGCGCTCGGCGAACACGGGCACCGACATATCGGCCAGTGCGATCACCACGAACAGTGGTATGCGCAGATGCTCCGGTGCGAACAGCCCCCAGCAGACCCATGCCGCCTGGACGACGGTAATGCCGGCCGCGTAGCGCAGGCAGGTGGCACGCGTGGTGGGATCACTGATGGCGGCACGCACCCATTGACTGCCCGCGGCGATGCGCATGAGCACGTAGCCACCGATGGCGATGCCGAAGTCGGCGCCTGTCATCGCGCGCTCGACACCTGCCGCGACGGTGAGCGCCCCGGCCATCTGAACGATCACCGTCAGCCGGTAGAGCCAGTCGTCGGTGTCGAAGGCGCTGGCGAACCAGGTGAAGTTCATCCAGGCCCACCAGATGGCGAAGAAGCCGATCGCATACCCGGCGAGTCCCTCGGCGAAATGACCTTCGGCCCAGAAATGGTGCAGGGTTCCGGAGGCACGGGACACCGCGACCACGAAGACGAGGTCGAAGAGCAGTTCTAGCGGGGTGGCTGCGCGATGCTGCTGGGCGGGATCGCGTGCCACCATGGCCCGCAGGCCACTGATCATGTGGTTACCTACCGGTGTCGGAGGAGCGATGGACGCAGGCAGCTTAACGTGCTTTTGGCGACAGAGCCGGCGAACATCGGGCCTCACTAATCCAACCAGTTGATCGGGATTCCGTCCGCGTGGGAAACCCTGCGCATATAGTGAGGCACCATGCAACCGGTCCCCGCTGCCTCGAAGGCAGGCAATTCCTCGCAGCGCCGTGCTGGCCGCCGCGAGGAATTGGTGGCGGTGGCGTCCAAGTTGTTCGCGGCGCGCGGTTATCACGGCACCAGGATGGACGATATCGCCGATGTCGCTGGCCTGAACAAGGCGACGGTGTACCACTACTTCGCCTCGAAGGCGCTCATCCTGTACGAGATCTACTTCAAGGCCGCCGAGGAGACGCTGGCCTGCCTGCAGGACGATCCGAGATGGTCCGCGCGTGAGTCGCTGTATCAATGCACGAGCCGCATGCTCGCGCTCATCTTCTCGAACCGCGAACAGGGGGCGGTGTACTTCCAGGAGAACCCGTTCCTTTCCGAATGGCTCTCACCCGAGCAGGTCGCCGAGATCCGCAAGCGCGAGGACATGGTGCAGGAGCGGGTGCAGAACATCATCGAGCGGGGCATCGCCAGCTCCGAGTTCGTCGAGTGCGACTCGCATGTCATGGCGCTCGGTTACATCGGAATGGTTCTGGGCTCCTATCGGTGGCTCAATCCGAGTGGTCGCCGCAGCGCTCAGGAGATCGCTGTGGAGTTCAGCACCACGCTGTTGCGGGGGCTGATTCGGGACGAGGCAACTCGGATCAACGATCCGTTGGGTGTGGCGACGACGACGTCTGCTGACGGCACCCTGTAGCGACGGACGTGTAGTGGCCGCTGATTCCGTCCTGACCTTGGACCTGCCCAATGTCAGACTGCAGGCCCTGTCCTGGGGTCCGCACGACGGTCCGCTGCTGATCTGCGGACACGGTTTTCCCGACTCTGCTCACACCTGGCGTCTGTTGGGCCCGAGATTGGCCGCGGACGGGTGGCGCGTGGTGGCGCCGTTCACCCGTGGTTACTCGCCCAGTGAAATCCCGGCCGACGCCGAGTACGGCGTGGGTGCGCTGATGCAAGACATCATCGACATCCACACAGTGCTGGGCGGTGACGAGCGCGCGGTGTACATCGGCCACGACTGGGGCGCGCTGGTCGGTAATGCCCTCGCCCGCAGCGGCCTGTCGCCGTTTGCCCGCATCGTCACCATGGCCGTGCCACCGTTTGAGGTTCTCGGCTCCAGTTTCGCCTCGATCGGGCCGATCGGCTGGCCAGGTGTACTCGGGCGTCAGCTGTTGATGAGCTGGTACACGTTGTTCCACCAGGTCCCGGTACTGCCGGAGTTGTTGTTGCCCTGGCTACTTCGGCTGTACTGGCGGCGGTGGTCGCCGGGATACGACGCGCACGCCGATCTGCAGTACACCGGTGAGGCGATGCTCCAGAAGGGGAACCGCAGGGCAGTCATCGGCTACTACCGCGCAAACATCGGGCGGGCCCTGGTTCCGGCGCGGAAGTACTGGAAGACCCAACGATCCCTCCTGGACGGCGCACGCACCCCACTGCTCTATCTGCATGGTCGTGCTGACGGGTGCATGACGCCGCGACTGGTAGAGTCTGCGCGCCCCGATCTGCCCGACCGCAGCGTTGAAATCATCGATGGCGGTGGACATTTCGTGCATCTGGAATGCCCGGATGTGGTGTATGAGCTCGTGCGTGAGTTCCTGCGCCCGCCCACTACGAAGGTAGAGTGAACTAATGCCAGTCGTCAGTCAGACCGTCGAGGTGGCCGCGCCTCCGCAGGTGATCGTCTCCATTGTCACCAACTATGAGGCCTACCCCGAGTGGAACAAGGAGATCACCAGCGTCGAGATTCTGGATCGCCTCCCCGACGGCCGCCCCCGCATCGTGCGGTTGAAGGTGGAGATGACGGGCATGGCCTCGACCAACGTCGCCGAGATCGCCTACCTCAACGCTGCTCAGGTGGCGACGCGGCTGCTGGAAAGCGACATCTTCGAGAAGCAGGAACAGACGTTTTCGATCGTTCCGATGGGGCCCACCTGCCTGCTCACGGTCGATATGGATGTCGAGACCAAGCTGCCGATCCCCAAGCCAATGGTGAAGAAGCTTGCCAACCAGGTCCTCGAGCATCTGGCCGAGGGGCTGAAGAACAGGGCCGAGCAGATCGCGTCGGGAGCTGTCGTGTCGCAGCAACCGCCGGCACCCGCCCCGGCCTATCAGCCCCAGCCGGGCCACCAGCCCCCGACAAGCCCGCATCTACCCCCCGGACCACATCCCGGCGCGGTCTAGGTACTCGATCAATCGGCGGGCACCGTCGATGAACTGAACCTCGGTCTGGGCTACTACCTCAGTGGCGTCACCAGCGCGCAGGGCGGCGATGAGCTTGTCGTGCGCGCTGACTGCGTGCCGCGTCCATTCGGCGTCAGATGCGAAGAGTAGGTGCGGGGTGTACCGCGTCGCCTGTAGCAGGAACCAGGCCAGCTTGGGGCGATTTGCCACGTGATTGAGAAATCTGTGAAACTCGAACTCCGCCACGGAGATTGATTCAGGCGCACTCGCATGGCGAAGCACGTCATTCAGGTCTGCCAGGGTGTCGATTTGCTCCGGGCCGATGCGCTCCGCGGCAGTCTTCGCCAACTCCACGGCAAGGTGTGATTGTTGCGCGAAAATGTCTTCGATATCGGCTCGGCTCAGTGGGGCGGCCATGTAACCGCGATGCGGGACGGCCTCGACCAGTCCTTCGCCGCGCAGCGTCAATAGCGCCTCACGTACCGGCGTGACGCTGACACCCAGCTGAGCCGCCGTCTCGTCCATCCGAATGTACTCACCCGGGCGCAATTCGCCTGTCATGATCGAGGCGCGTAGTCGGCCGGCAACCTCCTCGGATAGCTGCGGCCTACGGATCTCGCGGATCTGGGCCCGGGGAGCATTCATCCGATTCGCCTGCCATTTCCATGTGTGGTGACGCACTTGCATCTAAAGTCATATCAAATATATTTGACCAGACGCGACGAAGCGACAACCCAGGAGGCAGCGACTTGAGTCCCCATGAATCGGTCGGCGCACCTGATGTAGCCGCCGACGGTGGCATCATGCGGATCACGTTCACCAGGCCCGATCGGATGAATGCCCTCAACGGGCCGGCCACCGCGGGCTTGATCGAGGCGTTGGAATCTGTCCACGAGCGCAGCGACGTCCGGGTAGTCGTCATCAGTGGGGGAGCACCCGGGAACGCGTTCACGGCGGGCGCCGATGTCGCCGAGCTGGCGGCCGGAGCCGGCGACCTGACGCCGCTGCAAGCCGCCGAACAGACGATGGACAACGCCGAACGGTTGGTGCGCGCGGTTCTCAATTGTCCGGTGCCCACCATCGCGGAAGTCACGGGCGCTGCCGCCGGTATCGGCGCGTCGGTGGGTCTGGCGTGCGACCTGATCTACGCCGCCGACACGGCCTTCTTTCTGATGGCCTTCGCGAACATTGGGCTCATGCCCGATGGCGGATCGAGTGCCTTGGTCTCGGCCTCGATCGGCCGGGTGAAGGCCAATGCGATGGCGCTGCTGGCCCAGCCGCTCCATGCCGCCGACGCCTATGCGGCCGGACTGGTCAACGAGGTGCTGCCCGGGGATCAGCTGCGCGAGCGCGTCGACAAATCGGCGCGCAAGTTGGCCCATGGTTCCCGTCGCGCGATGCAGCTGACCAAGGAAGCCATGAATTCGGTGTCACTCAAGCTCTTCGACGAGGCCATTGCACGGGAGCGTGAGGGGCAGATCGAACTGTTGACCTCACCCGACGCCCAAGAAGGCTTCGCCGCCTTCCTTGAGGGCCGCCGCCCCAATTTTAGTTAGTAGGAGAATCTGTGACCGACACGATTGATGTGACCACCTTGCCCACCAGCCTTGATCAGCCTTACCGCGCACGTCGGCAGAACTGGTGTAACCAGCTGGCTCGGCATGCGCTCATGCAACCCAATGCCACAGCGATTCGATATCTCGGGCGCAGCATCTCCTGGGGCGAGCTGAACCAGCGTGTGCAATCACTTGCCGATGCGCTGTCGCGCCGCGGAGTCGGATTCGGGGATCGCGTACTCATCCTCATGCTCAACCGCCCCGAATATGTCGAATCATGGCTGGCCATTAACGAACTCGGAGCCATCGCCATTCCGGTGAACTTCCGCATGACTCCGCCGGAAGTCGCATTCCTGGTCGAGAACAGCGGGGCCAAGGTCGCTATCACCGAGACGGTCCTGGCGCCAGTGGCAGCCGCGGTGCGCCAGCAAGTGCCCGCGCTGGAGACAGTCATTGTCGCGGGCTCGGGATCCGAGGACGGTGCTCTTGGATACGAAGAGGTCATTGCCGAAGACGGCGAAGCCCATGCTGAGGTGGATCTGCCCGGGGATTCTCCCGCGCTCATCATGTACACCTCGGGGACGACGGGCCGCCCCAAGGGTGCGGTGCTGACCCATCTCAATCTGTCCGGACAGGCGATGACATACCTGTTGAGCACCACCGTCGACTTGAACTCGGATGTGGGATTCATCGGAGTCCCCATGTTCCACATCGCGGGCGTGGGGAACATGATCACCGGATTGCTGTTGGGTTTACCCACGGTCATTCACCCCCTTGGCGCCTTCGATCCGGGTGCTCTGCTGGACGTTTTGGAGTCCGAGGGCGTCACCGGGATCTTCCTGGTGCCGGCTCAATGGCAGGCCGTTTGTGCGGCGCAACGGGCAAACCCCCGCAAGGTCAAGCTCAAGACGCTCTCCTGGGGTGCGGCCCCGGCGAGCGATGTGTTGCTGCGGACGATGTCCGAGACGTTCCCCGACGCGAGAATTCTGGCCGCGTTCGGGCAGACCGAGATGTCGCCGGTGACCTGCATGCTCATGGGGGAGGACGCAATCCGGAAGATGGGCTCCGTCGGCCGGGTGATTCCCACGGTTGCCGCGCGCGTCGTGGACGAGAACATGAACGATGTGCCGGTCGGTGAGGTAGGGGAGATCGTCTACCGGGCGCCGACGCTGATGCAGGGCTACTGGAACAACCCCGAGGCGACCGCCGACGCCTTCACGGGTGGCTGGTTCCACTCCGGCGACCTGGTACGCCAGGACGCGGACGGCTTCATGTGGGTGGTGGACCGCAAGAAGGACATGATCATCTCCGGCGGCGAGAACATCTACTGCGCCGAGGTGGAGAACGTTCTGGCCGAGCATGAGCAGATCGCTGAGGTGGCGGTGATCGGCAGGCCGCATGAGAAGTGGGGCGAGGTGCCGGTGGCCGTGGCGGCCATCCACGGGGAAGCCCTGACCATCGGTGACCTCGATGGCTTCCTCACCGAGCGGCTGGCCCGTTATAAGCACCCCAAGGACCTCGTGGTCGTGGACGCGTTACCGCGCAACCCCTCGGGCAAGGTCCTCAAGACCGAGCTGCGCAAGCAGTTCGGTGGCAGTTGATAGCAAACATGAATCTGGATTCAGAAAAGTTTGGTAAAGCGTAATACGCAGAACTGTACGTCATGTACATTCCTGTAATCGCCGTCACATCGGAGGGGTTGACGTGACCGAACCTGTAGATCTTTGCAGGCCACGTTTGCTGACGAAAGGGACCCGGTGATGTCTCGGATGCTGTGGTGGCGCTGCACCGACGTACGCCCAGATGCCGAAGGAGGTCTGTGTGCCGAACTCCTTTGAGACCGACGGCCGCGGCCCGTCGGACCGCCAGCTCCTCCTGTGCGGTGTGGCGATCGCTCTGGTGGCCGCCCTGATAGGTACGGCCTTGGTCATCAAGTCGACGGGCCGGTTCAACAACTACGTGCGGGTGGTAGCGGAACTCACGAACGTGGGAGACGGCCTTCCCGCGAAGTCGGACGTCAAATTCCAGGGCGTGCTCGTGGGTTCGGTCAACGATCTGACCCCCTCGCAGCGCGGTCGGCCCAATGTCGTGCACATCGATCTGAAATCCGATCTGGCGCATACGATTCCACGAACGGTCACTGCCAGGGTGGTTCCCAGTAACGTCTTCGCGGTCTCCTCGGTGGAGCTTGTGGACCACGGCCCCGGTGCGGCGATCACCAATGGAACCGTCATCGGCGAGGACACCGAGCTTCCGACGGTGCTGTTCCAGACGACCATCAGCAAGCTGCGCGACATCCTCCTGGCCAACGGGCGCGGTCGCGATGACGATTCGGTGGGCATCTTCGCCGTCATCGCCGCGGCGACGGAGGGCCGGCGTGCGACCCTGTTGAACGCGGCCGGCCAACTGACCAGGATCATCGATCAACTCAACGATATCGTCGCGACGGATACGGGCCCGTCGACCCTTTCCGCACTCCTGAACGCGACCAAGGGGCTGCAGACAACCGCCCCGGAGCTCGTCGATGCGTTACATCAGGCGGTTAAGCCCATGCAGACGCTGGCCGAAAGGCGAGACCAGCTAGAGACTCTGCTCAGCGCCGGATTGCACACCACCGGCACCGTCCGGCAGTCGTTGGATAACCAGACCGACCGGCTGATCGACATCACCACCAAGCTGACCCCGGTTGTCGGTGTGCTCGCGCAGAACTCCGTGCACTTCCTGCCGATCGCGGCACGACTGAAGGTGTTCTCGGACAAGTTCTTCAGCGATGTGTGGGATTCGGAAAGGGATGTCGTCAATATCCGGGGAAATCTGTCCTTCACGCCGTCGACGATGTACACCCGCGCCGACTGCCCGCGATACGGCGAGCTGAAGGGGCCGAGCTGCTACACCGCACCCGAGCTGGTGGTGCGCCCCGATCTCCCCGAAGTACTACTGCCGCAGAACTTCAAGCCACCGCCCGATCTCGCGCCGCCGCCGGGAACCGAGGTCGGTCCGGACGGGAATTTGATCGTTACCGGCCCGCCACTGCACAATCCGTCCCCGAATTTGCAGGATCCCAACCCGCCGTTGCCGTGGTGGCAGCCCAATCCGTCACCGCGTGTCCCCGGCACCGCTGACCCCGATGACGCCGAACCGCCGCCGCTGCCAGGCGGTGCCGCTCCCGCTGCCACCGCGCCGGCCTCGTTCGGTGGCGCCGTGGGGCCCATCGGTAGCAGGACCGAACGTGAGCAACTGGGCATGATCACCGGAAGCACGGCGACATCGTCCACCCAACTTCTGCTTGGGCCGGTCGCGCGCGGCACCAAACCCGTTGTCGCCCAGCAGGTCCAGGCGGGGGGACGGCGATGAAGTTTCGTGGACCTTTGATTGGCCTGTCGGTGTTCATGGTGATCGCGGTGGCGATGACCTGGCTGGTGTACGCCACCCTGCGCCGCGAGGTCGCGGGATCGACGTACAGCTACGCCGCGATGTTCACCGATGTCACCGGGTTGCGCGATGGGGATGACGTGCGTGTAGCTGGTGTTCGGGTCGGGCGCGTCGAATCGGTCGCGATCGACGGTGATCTGGCCAAGGTGGAGTTCCGGGTACAGACCGAGCAGCCGTTGTACGGCAACACGATTGCGACGATCACGTACCAGAACATTGTTGGTCAGCGTTATCTGGGACTCTCCCTGGGTAAGACAGGCAGCACCGATCGGCTCAAGCCGGGCAGCGTGATTCCCGTGGAACAGACGGAGCCATCCTTCGACATCGGCATGCTGTTGCACGGATTTGAACCTCTTTTCAGCGTGCTTGATCCCACCGAGGTCGACAACCTCACCGACGGTGTCGTCAAGTCGCTGCAAGGGGACAGCGGCTCGATCGTCGGCCTGGTCGACCAGACGTCGCAACTTACCGAGACCTTCGCGGGCCGCGACAAGGTTCTCGACGAGGTGATCACCAATCTCAATGGTCTGACGAAAACCCTTGCCGGCCAGAATAAAAATCTGGATACCGTGTTGACGCATACGCGTGAGATGGTGGCAATCCTGGACAACCGGCGCGCGGGGTTGGTGGATTCGATCGGTTCGACGGGTTTCGCGGTACGTCGATTGTCGAAGATCTCCGACTCGGTATATCCGCAGCTCAACGAAATACTTTACCGGCAACCGGGATTCGTCAGCCACCTGAACGCCATAGAACCGCAGCTGGCGTTTACCGGCGCCAATCTGCCGCTCCTCCTCAAGGGTGTCGCGCGGACCACCCAAGAGGGCGCGTTCATCAACGGATATGTCTGCGATCTCAATCTCACCGGGTTTTTCCCCGGACTGAACGACGTCGTTCCGATCATCGTGAATGCCGCCACCCCTGGTAACAAGGCTCAATACACTCCGAAGTGCAGGAACCTGGCAGATGGATAAACGCACAGTGTGGCAACGTATCTCGCGGCGCCCCGTTGAGACGTATAACAAGATCTGGTTGGGCGCCATCGCGCTGGCGGTGATTGGTTCCCTGGTGGGGGCGATGCTGCTGGTGAAGGCGATTGGCATCGGCTATAGCCACTACACCGGCGAGTTCTTGCAGGCGGCATCGCTGCAACCTGGGGCCAATGTGTCGTATGCGGGGGTCCCGGTGGGGAACGTCACGAGTGTCGAGCTGGCGGGCGACCATATCGAAGTCGGTATGCGAGTCCGCGACGACATCACCTTGCGTAAGGATGCCAAAGCGTCGATCAAGATCACCACGATTCTCGGTAATCAGTACGTGGAGTTACGCAATGGCGGTGAGGGCGTGTTGCCCAACCGTCGAATCGATCTTGCGCACACCGATGTTCCGTATGACCTACAGGCCACGCTGCAGGACGCAACCTCCACTTTCGAACAGGTAGATGCGGACAAGATCGCGGAGTCGGTGGCGATACTGGGTAAACAGCTCGAGGGCTTACCCGCCGTACTGCCGCAGGCGATGGAGAACATCCAGACGCTGTCGTCGGTGATAGCGCATCGCCGCGATCAGATCGGCACGCTGCTGGCCAGTACCGAGTTGGTGTCGGGCACCCTGTACCGCCAACAGAGCGATATCGGCAAGCTGATCATTCAGGGCCGTGATCTGCTCGGCGAGTTCGTTTCTCGGCAGGCGAGTTTTCATTCCATGATGCGCGCGGTGACCGAGCTGACGAACTTCCTGAGCAAGGTTGTGGTCAAGGACAGGCGCGCGGTCGATGCGCTCATCGCCGATGTGAAGACCTTCAGCAATTTGATCGGTGGCCATGATGACTTGTTCCGGAGCATCCTGCAGGTGACGGCGGTCGCGGCCCGAAACTTCACCAATCTCACGGGTTACGGAAACGCGCTCGAGCTGAGCGCGCCCGGTGGTCTCGCCGTGGATTCGTGGATGTGCGCGATCAGCGGGCGGGCCAAGCAGTTCAACATGATCCCGTACTTCAAGGATTGCCAATGAGCACACCGATAAGCGCCCGGACGCGGCGAGTCATCTGGATCGCGGGGGCGCTGGCCGTGGTGGTCGCGGTGGTGGTGGCGGCCGTCGGGTGGACCTATGTGCGCGAGCGGATCGACAGGCTCACCGTCACGGCTCAATTCGAATCGGTCTCCGGCCTCTACCCCGATAACAAGGTGTCGGTACTGGGCATGCCCATCGGCAAGGTCACGAAGATCACCTCGCGTGGCACCTATATGGAAGTTGAATTCGAAGTCGACTCGAAGGTCAAGGTGCCGGCAGACGCCAAGGCCGTCACGGTGTCCACCTCGATTCTCACCGACCGTCACATCGAACTGACACCGGTGTATCGCGGAGGACCGACGCTTAAGAACGGGGACGTCATCGGGCTGGACCGCACGAAGACGCCCGTGGAGTTTGATCGGGTCCTGGCCATGATCGACAGGCTCTCCAAGGCGATGAAGGGTGACGGCAAGGGCGGCGGCCCGCTGGCCGATGTCGTGAACAACAGTGCCAATGCGTTATCCGGAAACGGTGAGCTGATGAGAGCATCTCTGGACGAGTTGTCCAAGGCGCTTCGTCTGAGTGCCGACGGCGGTGCGATGACTCGGGATCAGCTGACCAAGATCATCACCCGTCTCAGTTCGCTCTTCGACGCTGCGGCACGCAACGACCAGAACATCCGGGAGTTCTCGTCCCAGGTGCGGCAGTTGTCCCAGGTGCTCGATCAGGAGCAGCTGGGATCCGGTACCACCGGAAAACAGCTGAATAACATTTTGTTGCAGGCTGGTTCGCTGCTAGAGCAGAATCGCGATGCCATTAAGCAGTCCGTGGGCAACTCCAACCAAATCTCCCAGGCGATATACGACAACCGGCGAGAGTTATCGGAAGGGTTCGACCTGCTTCCGCTGATGGCGGACAACGTCTACAACATCGTCGACCCGATCAACAACGTGGTGCGTGCCCATGTGCCGGCAGACAGGTTGTTGTTCGACACGCAGGCCGCCAAAGAGATCTGCAATCTGATGGGTCTGCGCCAACTGGGTTGCAGCACAGGCACCTTGCAGGACTACGGGCCCGATTTCGGATTGACGTATGTGCTCGACGGTCTCGCGGCGATGGGGCAGAAATGAACAGATGGCAAAGATACGCGGCGTCCGCGGTGGTTCTCGCCGTGCTGCTGACCAGTGGCTGTAGCACGAACGGTCTTGCCAGCCTCCCGCTTCCGGCGCCGGGCATGACGGGTGGTTCCTATGGCCTGACGGCAGTGTTCACCAACATCTTGAACCTGCCGTCGCGCGCCAAGGTGAAACTGGGCGGCGCCGACGTCGGTGAGGTCGACTCCATGAGCACCACCAACTACACCGCCGTGGTCACGATGCGGATTCGTTCGGATGTGGAGATTCCCAAGGGGACGACCGTGGAGCTGCGCACCGCGACGCCGCTGGGTGACGTGTTCGTCGCGCTGAAACCGCCGCGCCCCGCGGACCCCAACGCACCCCTCCTGCGCGACGGGGACACGATCGGTCTGGATTCGACAACCGCCGCCGCGACGGTGGAGGCGGTGCTGAGTTCGGCGGCCATCATCGTCAACGGCGGTGCGGTACGTAATCTCACCGGCACGGTGAACGGTCTCGGCCGCGCCACCGGGCCCAATGGCGCGGCGTTCGGCGATCTGATCGGAAAGTCGAACCGGCTGCTGGGCACGCTCAACGCCCGGTCCGGCCAGCTGGATTCCGCGCTGCGGGACACCGCACAGCTTGCCGCTGAGATGAATACGCGGCACGAGACGCTCTCGGAGCTGTTGGTCGCGGC
The DNA here is from genome assembly GCF_002013745.1 of Mycobacterium sp. D16Q16. Classification (NCBI taxonomy): domain Bacteria; kingdom Bacillati; phylum Actinomycetota; class Actinomycetes; order Mycobacteriales; family Mycobacteriaceae; genus Mycobacterium; species Mycobacterium sp. D16Q16. The sequence continues at coordinate 31,081 of NZ_MAEY01000005.1, read as the reverse complement.
GGCACCTGCCACGGACACCCTGTCTGCCAATGCATCTCATATCGCGGACCTTGCCGACCAGGTGGGTGCGGTGACCAAGCAGCTCTCCAAATTCCCGTCGATCGCGGGTACCGATACCAGCGGCCGCAGCGTCATCGCCGATTTCAATACCCTGGCAGGCTCATTCAACGACATCGCGGTCAGTCCCGATACCAGCCTTGCCGCGCTGAATCGGCTGATGCCTCCCATCATCAAGATCATGGCGGGCTCGGCCTTCGCCGCCCGGGTATCGATCGACAGGCTGGTGCTCGGCTCGATACCCGATATCGGTTACCAGGGTGATCCGGGACTTCATGGCCCGAAGCGCTATGACTGGGCCAAGTTGGTCGGATCGTTCAAGTACACCCTGTGGCGCTTGCAGGAGCGCGTCGTGGGTAAAGGCCCCGATGCTCCCGCGATTCCGGTGCGCCCGAGCCCGACGGAGCCCGGAGTCATCGAACCGATACCGGGCGCTGTGCCCGTACCCCAGGGGCCGCCGCGATGATCAACGTATTGGCCAACACGGTGGTGGACGCCGTGAAGATGGGGCACCGCAACCGCTTCTGGCTGTCGGGGCTTGCCCTGGTGGCCACCCTGGTGGTGGCGTGCGCCTACCTCGCGGTGGGCGCGTTGCGTGCCCGGGCATTCGCTTCGACCTATGAGGTGTCGATCGAGCTTCCGGAGTCCGGTGGTTTGATCCCCAACCAGGATGTGGCGTTGCGCGGCATGCGGATTGGACGGGTGGACTCGGTGACGCCGTCTCCTCGTGGACCGGTCGCACGGATTCACATCGAGTCCGACGTGAAGATTCCGGTGGGGAGCCCGGTGCGCGTGTCCGGTCTTTCTCCCGCGGGTGAGCAGTACGTCGACTTCGCGCCGGTGACGACCACAGGCCCGTACCTGGACAACGGCAGTGTGATCGCCCGCGGGCAGGCAACGGTCCCGGTATCGTTATCGAAGCTGCTTGCCAACGCCGATGGTGCTCTTGCACAGGCAGATACGCAGAAATTAGAGATCATCAAGAAGGAACTCCATCTCTCGCGCGAGGCGCCGCGCAAGATGACCGACATCATCGACGGCGGCGTGTTCCTCCTGTCGACGCTGGACTCCGTGCTTCCGGAGACGGTCAGTATTCTCAAGAAGAGTCGTGTGACGTTGTCTTCCTTCGCGGAGATGAACAATGGCCTTGCCACCACCACACAGGGCCTGAATCGGTCCCTGAACGGCGTTGCCCGCATGGACGGCGGCTTTCGCACGCTGATCGACAGGGTGCCCGGGCCGTTGGCCACCACCGACGCCGTGTTCGCCGACAACTCCGACACCATGGCGCAGCTGCTGGGGAACCTCACCACGGTGGCGCAGCTGTCCTACGTGCGCGTGCCGGCGCTCAACGCGTTGTTCCCCTCGTACCGCGGATCGGTAATCGAGGCGGTGGGCAACACCTTCTACGACCATGGCGTGTGGGCCACCGCCGACATATATCCCCGCTACACCTGTGATTACGGATATCCGCGCACCGCAGTGTCGGCTGCCGATTACCCGGAGCCGTTCCTGTATGCGGGCTACTGCCGAGATGACGACCCGGCGGTGTTGGTGCGCGGCGCCAAGAATGCCCCGCGGCCGGCCGATGACGATACCGCCAGCCCACCCAAGGGCGCCGATCTAGGTAAGGTGGCCGACCCGACTCCGAAGGGACGCTTCACCATTCCGACGCCGTACGGTGGACCGACGCTTCCGATCGAGCCGCCGAAGTAGGTGGCTTAACTGAATCCCAGCCAGCTGGGCAGCGCCCGTCCGGCGCCCCCGGCGGCATCGCACAGGGTGTAGGTGGTATCGCAATTGCCTTTGGGGGAGCCGTATCCCGCCCACATGCCGCCGGCGTCGCGGCGCAGCACGATGGCCGAGGAGCCGCCCCCGTCGAGGGCAATGGCCTTGTCGGCGCCTAGTCCGCGGTAGAGGTCCTGGAGGTTGTCGGGGGTGTAGCTGCCGCCCTGGAAGACCATGAGTTCGTCGGTCGAGGACTTGTAACCGAGCGCGGTGCGGGCGGCAGCGGGGCCGGGATCGTTCAGCTGCTCGGTGAATCCTGGAAGCAACAGTTTCAATCCGCTTACCGCGACGAACTGAACTCCCTTGTCCATCAGGCCTTCTAGCGGACCGGTGGCGTACCCGTAGTCCTTGGGCCCTGCGGAGGCGATGATCTCGGGTGCTGATCCGGGGGAGAAGACCATGGTGGCCAGCGCCGTCCAGACTTCATCTCCGCCGGAGAGCGCTTGCTTGCCCGCGTACACGCGCGTTCCGGTGACCTGCTTGTTGTAGTTGGCACTGCCGTTGGCGGTATCGACATAGGCGCCCAGCGGCGAGGTACATCCGGTGCTCTTCCAGTTACCGCCCTTTTGGCCCCGGACGTCGAAGAAGTTGGCGTTGATGATGAACGTGGGCTTGCCCATGGTCATCCAGGCGGCCATGGGCTTGTATGTCTCCGAGGCCTGCCACAGCCCCTCGGAGGTGCGGGCGCGCGCATCACGTTCGCAGCGGGACTGATAGCCGGAATGGGTGTCCACCAACAGGTTTGCGCGCATCCGCGACGAGGCGCTCTTGATGACCATGAGGTGGCCGCCATTGTCCAGCGTGTACTCATTGCCGGCCGCATTGCGGAAGGGGGCCGGGTTGCCGCCGCCGAAGTTGTAGACCAGGAAGGTGCCCTTGGTGTTGGCGATGGCCGCGAGTACCGCATCGTGGGCCGCCTCGGCCCGGGCGGTGTTATGGGTGGCGGGAATGGGCAATGCCGCCACCAGCATCATGCCGAAGGCGGCGGCGATCAGGCGACGTCCGGAACGGGCTCGCGGAAGACGCGATAAGCGCGAAATGCCCACGGCGGTCCCTCCTGTGACGATCTTGAATAGTCAACGATAATCACAGCAGCAACACGGTCAACTTTGGTAACAAGTGGGGATCGATCGGACATCGGCAGCGTCGCGATGAGGTGCGCTAGCCGCCCAAGCGGGCGTGCATCTCCCATACGAGGACTTCGGCATCGGTCGTCGCGGTGACCCGTGCAGCGCCGGTGTCGCTGAGTCGCACGGCATCTCCCTCGGCAAGCTCACCGGCTCCCTCGAGGACCACGGCGCCGCGGGCGATAAACAGATGCACGAACGGTGCTGCCGGAAGCTCGACGCTGTCCCCGGCGGGGATGCGCGCCGCGTGCAGTGCCGCGTTCTTCTGGGCAATGGTGATCGCCGTCTGATCCCGGTGCCGCGGCATCCCCGAGGCCACGGTCACCAGCCCGCCGCTGAGCAGCTCGCCATCGATCTCCAGCTGTTGGTAACCCGGATCAAGCCCCGAGTCGTCGGGACTGACCCACATCTGGATGAATCGCACCGGGTCGGAGTGACGTTCACCCGAGAGTCGCCACGAGTCGTTCTTCTCCGAATGCAGAATGCCGGATCCTGCCGACATTCGTTGTGCCAGACCGGGATAGATCACCCCTGCGTTGCCCTCGGAGTCCTGGTGCACCAGCGATCCCTGCAGCACCCAGGTGACGATCTCCATATCGCGATGGGGATGTGTCTCGAAGCCGGCGCCCGGCAGCACGATGTCGTCGTTGTTGACCAGCAGTAGTCCGTGGTGGGTGTTGTGCGGGTCGTAGTGCTCGCCGAAGGAAAAGGAGTGCTTGGAATCCAGCCACGAGATCGTGGTCGCGAGCCGCTCACTCGCGCGCCGGACGTCGATAGCCATATATCGACAGTAACGCCACGCAGGGAATCCGGGGGAATCGTCTGCGTGGCGTTACCGTCGGCGAAAGATTCGGCTTACCAGTCGGCTTCGGTGTACTTGATGACGCCGCGGATGTTCTTGCCGTCGAGCATGTCCTGGTAGCCCTCGTTGATCTGCTCCAGGCTGTAAGTGGTGGTGACCATCTCGTCGATCTTGAGTAGGCCCTGCTTGTACAGGCCGACCAGACGCGGTGTCTCCGTGTGGGTGGTGCCACCGCCAAAGATGTTGCCCTTCAGCGTCTTCTGCAGCATCGTGAAGAGGAACAGGTTGAACTTCACGTCCACATCGACCATCGCGCCCATGCCGGTGACCACGCAGGTGCCGGTCTTCGCGGTGAGGATCATGGCCTCTTCGATGTATTCGCCCTTCATCTCGCCGACCGTGATGATGGTCTTCTGCGCCATGATGCCCCAGGTCAGGTCCATAACCGGCATGATGGCCTCGGCCATCGAGGCATACACATGAGTGGCGCCGAACTTCAGGGCCTGCTCACGCTTCCACGGCACCGGGTCGATCGCGATGACGTATCGGGCGCCGGAGACGACGGCGCCCTGCAGGGCGCTCATGCCGATTCCGCCAACACCGATGATGATGACGTCCTCGCCGGGCCTGACCTCGGCGATATTGGTGGCAGAGCCGAAGCCGGTGGGCACGGCGCAGCCGAGGAGTGCGGCCGACTCGAAGGGCACACTGTCGTCGATCTTGACCACGGAATCCTCGTGCACCACGGCGTACGGCGAGAACGTGCCGAGCAGGTTCATTGCGGAGACGGGGGTGTCGCCCGCGTGGATGCGGTTGGTGCCGTCGGCGATAGCCTTGCCGCCCAGCAGGATTGCGCCGCGGTCACACAGCGACCGGTAGCCGCGCATACACGGTGGGCACTTACCGCAGGCCGGGATGAAGGCGAAGATGACGTGGTCACCCTCCTGGACGGAGGTGACGCCCTTGCCTACCTTGGTCACGACGCCCGCGCCCTCGTGGCCGGGCAGCACCGGTAGCTCCATCGGGGTGGCGCCGGTCAGCACATGGTAGTCGGAGTGGCACATGCCAGCGGCGTGTAACTGGACCTGAACTTCGCCCTCGGCCGGATCACCGAAGGTGATCTCTTCGACGACGATCGGCTTGTTGAGCTCGCGAATCAGCGCGCCTTTTGTCTTCATTGACTGGCTAGTCCTTCCAGATACACGTGAACCAGATCACTCTCGTGGACGAGGATAGCGGCTTTACGAGAAAAGTGAAACGCGTTCTAAAAGTGCGTGGTCAACGGGCCAAGAGTGCCTCTGACGACTACCTATGCACGATTATGAGGTCTTGTTAGGAGACGCCTGCGTCGCGGGTATCCCAGTACTTCTGCCGAAGCACGCGCTTGAGGATCTTGCCCGCACCGGACAGCGGGAGCTCATCTACGAACTCGAAGCTGCGCGGCACCTTGTAGTTGGCGATGTGTTCGCGGCAGTGCTCCTGGAGGTCTTCGCCGCAGCACTCGGACTGCGTCTGTTTGACGACCACGGCGTGCACGCGTTCGCCCCAACGTTCGTCGGGGATGCCGATCACCGCGCACGCCGCTACCGCCGGATGCTTGGCCAGTGCGTTCTCTACCTCGGCCGAGTACACGTTCTCACCGCCGGTCACCACCATGTCCTTGATGCGATCCACGATGTAGACGTACCCGCGTTCGTCCATCCGTCCGGCGTCGCCGGTGTGCATCCATCCGTCCCGGGCGGCGGCCGCAGACTCCTCGGGTAGCTCCCAGTAGCCGAGCATGACGTTGTCGCCCTTGACGACTACTTCGCCGATCTCGCCGCGTGGGACTTCGTTGTCGGTGTCTCCGCTGGAGTCGACGATCATCACCTCGCAGTGGGGGGCCGCGCGTCCCGCCGAGCGCAGCAGCGCGGGGTCGTCATGATCGTCGGGAAGCAGCAGCGTCGCGACGGGGGACACCTCGGTCATGCCGTAGGCCTGGGTGAATCGCGCGTTGGGGAACACCTGTTTGGCGCGCTGCAGCACTGCCTCGGAGATGACCGAGGCGCCGTAGACGATTCCACGGATACCACTGAGGTCGAGCTGTGCGGCCGCTGGATGATCGACGAGCATCTGGATCATGGTGGGCACCAGCAGCATGTCCTGGACATCGTGCTCGACGATGGCGTCCAGCACGGCCTGCGGAGTGAACGACGGGACGATCACGTGCGTGGAACCCGAGAGGTTCCCCGCGAGGACGGCACTGAAGTCGGCCATGTGGAACATCGGAGCCGAGTGCAGCAGTCGGCCGTCGCGGGTGAGGAAGTTTCCGGTGGATAGCGACCCCATCGCCGAGGTCAGCACGTTGTCATGAGACAGCATGACGCCCTTGGGATTTCCGGTGGTTCCCCCCGTGTAGAAGACACCTAGCAGGCTGGCGCCACCGGCGCGGGCGTCCGCGACGGGCTCGTGCGCGGCGAGGAGGTCCTCGTACCCGATCATGTCCTCGGGTGTGGGACCGTCGCCGCAGTAGACGACGGTGTCCAGGCACGCACAGGCAGCACGCAGCGGTGCGGCGGCGGCCTTGAATGCGTCGTCCACGAACAGCACACGGGTGCCGGATTCACGCAGGGAGTAGCCGATCTCGGCAAGGCTCCAGCGGATGTTGACGGCGTTCAGCGCAGCACCCAACCACGGCACCGCGGTGAGGTATTCGACGTAGCGGTCGGAGTTCAGCGAGAGCATGCCCACTCGGTCGCCCGGCTGGACGCCGACAGCTCGAAGCGCCCCGGCCAACCGGGCGACACGGTCCGCGAACTGCTCCACGGTGCGTTCCCGGCCCTGGTAGATCGTGATGGGGCGGTTCGGGTCCTGCTGCAGGGCACGGTGCAGCCACTGGGTGAATTGCATATTCCAATCCTGCCGTCCGGAACTGTCTCGGGTGTGGGATTCATCGAGCTAACAGGCAATGTCCAGTGTCCGGGTACGATGCACCGAGGGGCAACGGGCGACAAGGGGGGAATTGTGTCTGAGAGTCTGCTGATGGTGTCGGGTGTTGCTCTCTTCGTGCTGGTCTTCGCGGGGGTGTGGTTCCTGTCGTCCCGGATGCGTAAGAAGCGAATAGCCATCCTCACCGCCTGGGCCCGGGCGCATGGTTGGACGTACACCGCCGATGATCAGAGCCTGCTGGGCCTATCCGATGGTGCGCCGTTTGGTCAGGGACATAGCCGCACCGTTCAGGACGCATTCAACGGCACCATCGATGGGCACGGGTTCGTGTCCTTCCAATACTCGTACCAGGTGACCACCAGCAACGGCGAACGCTCGAGCACCACGACGTACGAGTTCATGGTGACGTGCATTGCTACGCCACCGTCGTCGCACTGTCTGGAGATCAAGCCCGAGGGCGTACTCTCCGGATTCTTTGGTGCTCTGGGCTTTTCCGATCTGGAACTGGAGTCCGACGAGTTCAATAAGAGGTTCAAGGTGAAGGCCAGTCCGGAACGGTTTGCGTACGATGTGCTCAACCCGCGTGCCATGGAACGGATGCTTGCCGACCAAAGATATTCGCAACCCTTGCGATTCGAGAATGGTCGGCTATTGACGTGGCGAACAGGGAAGCTTGACGAGCGAAAGATCGCCGACGACGTGAAGTACCTGATCGAGGCCCTCGAACCCATTCCAGCATACGCCTGGGAGCAGCGGTAGGAACGATATAAACCAGCTGGCTGCCGACTGGTATTGTTTTGCTAAACCGGCGGCTAGATGTGTCGGGCGGCAAGTCGGGGGTTATATGTTCAATAACAGCATCATAGCCACTGTGCTCGCAGTGGCGGGTATTGCCGTGGTGGTGGCTGTCGTGGGATTGTCGGGTTACCGGTATCGGCGAGGTATTACCAGTAGGAAACTTGCTGAGGAACTTGCGCAGTTCGCGGCGGCTCAAGGCTGGACCTACAGCAACACATCCGATCCGCTTCTGGCGGAACTCTCCTCCGGCCCCCCCTTCGGCCTGGGAGATTGCCGCAGGGTCAGGGGTGTGTATCGCGGTAAGGCCGGCGCTTGCGATTTCGTGTCGTTCGGATACGCCTACGAAATCAGCCGGGACACGGGCACGTTCGACATGACGACAACGTACGAGTACATGGTGACGTACATCGAGACGCCCACATGTGACTCTCGGCTCGAGATCACCTCTGGTAAGACACTTTTGGATGAGCTAGGTGCCAATGACCTTCAGCTGGAATCTGACGAGTTCAATCAGCGCTTCCATATCGAATGCGAGCCGGAACGATTCGCTTACGACGTGCTCAATCCGCTGACCATGCAGCGGATGCTTGCTGACCCGCGGTCCGCGTGGCCGCTGAGGTTTGAGCACTCCAAGCTGATGACCTGGCAGTACGGCGAACTGGATGTGCGGCGCATCCCCAGTGCTGTTCAGTATCTGATCGACACTCTCGAGCCGGTCCCCGCGTATGCCTGGCACCAACACTAGGAGAAGGAAATGGCCCCAATTCTGATCGTGATCGTCCTCGCGGCGTTCATCTTCCTGATAGTCGGACTATGGATCCTGACGACGTACAACGGCTTCGTCAGGATCCGCAATCTGGTGCAGGAGGCGTGGAAGCAGATTGACGTCGAGCTGCAACGGCGACATGATCTCATTCCCAATCTCGTCGAAACGGCCAGTGCCGCAGCACAGTTTGAGCGGAGCACGTTGCAGCAGGTGACTGCGGCGCGCAACCTCGCTCGCGAGGTCTCCGCCACACATCGGGGCGTCGCGGCCCAGGCGCAGGCTGAGCAGCAGCTTTCCGGGGCGTTGGGCCGGTTCTTCGCTATCGCCGAGAGCTACCCACAACTACAGTCGGTTCAGAACTTCGTCGGGCTGCAGACTGAGCTGGCCAACACCGAAGACCGTATTGCCGCGGGACGGCGTTTCTATAACGGCAATGTGCGCGCACTGAATACCAAGGTGCAAACGGTGCCGTCCAACTTTGTCGCGGGATGGTTCGGTTTCACCGAGGCCGAGTACTTCGAGCTCGATGACCCGGAGGCTCGCAAGGCGCCGGATGTCCGGGGAGTCTTCGACCGTCTGAACCCGCCTCCACAGCAGTAGATGACTTCAATCGGCGTTTTCACCTCCGCGCCAACGACACCCGCTTTGCCTATGATGTATTGAATCCAGCACGATGCACCGCATGCTCACCGACCGGCGGTTCCAGCTCCCTATGAGATTCGACAATTCCAACCTGTTTACGTGGAGATGGGAAGCGTTGCGACCTGAGTGGGTAGAGCCGCACGCCCGCTATCTGATCGACGTCCTTCGTGAGGTGCCGCCGTACGCCTGGGAGCATCGATGAATTTCGAGCGCGGGAACAGTCGGTATCGGTGAACGGTGGAAACGCCACCGTCCTGCCGGTAGGAGCCCCGATGTCCCGCATGTTGTTCGTCAATATTCCCATCGCTAATGCCGCGGCAAGCCGCAAGTTCTTCGATCACCTGGGCTTCTCCTTCAACGACCAGTTCTGTGACGAGAACACCCTCTGTATGGCGATCAACGAGCAGAGCTGGGTGATGATGCTGGAGGAGGACCGCTTCCGTGGCTTCATCGCCGACGACATCGCCGATACCTCGAAGAATCGCGAAGTGCTGCTCTGCGTTTCGGCCGACAGCCGGGACGGGGTGGACGAGCTGACCGACGCGGCGCTGGCCGCGGGCGGGGTGGATTGGATGCCGGCGCAGGAGCTTGGCTTCATGTACGGCCGTTCGTTCCGTGACCTGGACGGACACGTGTGGGAGATCAGTTGGATGGATCCGGCTCACCTCCAGTAGCTACGCACGATCGGTGCCGCCTTACGTAGAGTCGCTCGTTAGGGTCACAGGGGCCCGCTCTACGTAAGGCTCACATGACACACAGGATTCTCGGGATCCCTGCCGCTGTCGCGGTGCTCGTGGTCGGTGGCGGCGTCGCCGCGGCACCCGCATATGCCACCGACACCTTCACGCCCGGATCACCCAACGGTATTGACAGTTACTTTCCGCAGGATGGCAACGGCGGCTATCGCGTCACCCAGTACGACCTGACGCTGCGGTTCGACCCCGAGAGCACCGATGTGAACGGCACGATGGTGATCCGGGCTGCCGCCACCCAGAACCTGTCCAGCTTCAATCTGGACTACTCGGATCTGGGCACTGTGACGGCATCCGTGGACGGCCGGCCGGCCGGCACCGAATTCAGCGGCGAGCACGAAATGACCGTCACCCCGGAAAAGGGCATCCGCGCCGGTAGCGCCTTCACCACCACGATCACCTACGCGTTCAACGAGCAGCAAGAGGCGCAGGAGCGCGATCTCGGCGCGCTGCCCGGCTGGGTCCGCAGCACCAGCGGCGGGTACGCCAAGGGCGGCGAGCCCGACGGAGCGGAGAACTGGTACCCGTCGAACAACACCCCGGTGAACAAGGCGCCCTTCAAGCTCACCGCGACAGTTCCGTCGTCGTGGACCGCCGTGGCAGGCGGCCGAGAAGGCAAGGCCACCGAGTCGGGTGGCTGGACCACCACCACCTGGAACGAGCCGAATCCCGTTGCCATGTATCTCGTTCCGTTTGCCGTGGATCACTTCTCGGTGTTCCGGTCCACGCTGCCCAGCGGTACCCCCGTGGTGAGCGCGTTTGCGCCCGACGCTGGTTCGGGGGATTCCGAGGCACGCCTGCCGGAGATACTCACGTTCCTGGAATCCAAGCTCGGGAAGTACCCGCACGTGGCGGCCGGAGGCATCTTCGCCGATCCGATCCGCGAGGACATCGCCTTTAGCGCCTTGGAAACTCAGACGCGTCCCTACTACACCTTCAGTCGCGATACCGAAGAGTCCGGCCGCCTGTCGACGATCGTGCACGAAAACACCCACGAGTGGTACGGCGATCTGGTGTCGGTCGAGCAGTGGCGCGATATCTGCCTCAACGAATGCTTCGCCTCCTATCTGCCGTGGATGTGGTCGGAGGAAAAGGAAGGCAAGTCCATCGACGAGCACTACCGCAAGACGGTGGAGAAGATCTGGGATGAGGACAAGGTCTGGGGGAACCTGCTCTACGACATGTGCCCGGGTGCCGCCGAATGCAGCGCCGACGAGGTCTTCAATCCGCTGGGTGTGTACGGCAAGGGCCCGCTGGCGCTGCACGCGCTGCGACGCACTATTGGGGACAAAGCATTCCTGGAGATTCTGCGGTCATGGCCGGCCGCGCACAAGTGGGGCAATGCCACCTGGCCGCAGTTCGAGGCGTACGTGCAGAAAGTCGCGGGTAAGGACTTGTCCGGGTTCTTCACCGCCTGGTTCCACAGCGTGACCAGGCCCTCGGACCAGTATCTGTTCCCGGGGAGCCTGGCTCAGCGGTAAGCGGCGCCCTAGTCGGTGAGTTCGCTTGGCAGGCCGAACCTCTCGAACAGTGAGATATCGAAGAAGCACACCACATGGGCCACGCCGTCCTGCCTGACGTCCAGGACGTGCATCTGGAACGGGCGGTGCACCCCATCGCCCTCGCGCATGTAGAGGCCGATCGCCGGTTGACCATTGGCGGACGTTTCGATGAGGCGCATATCGCCGGCATGCTCGGCGGGGCATTGCTCCTTGATGAGCGTGGCGATGCTCTGTCCGCCCTGATACCAGCCGGTGAACGGAGGCATCTCCCAAATCGCCTCGGTGGTAAACATTTTCGCGATGGCGTCAACGTCGTAGCGCTCGAAAGCGTTGATGTACTGGCGGAGCTGCTCGCGCAGCATGGGGTCCTCGGGCTCCAGCAGGTTGTCTTCTTGTGGCGACACCTCGTGCAGCTGCGCGCGGGCGCGCTGCAGCAGGCTGTTCACTGCGGCGGTGGTGGAGCCGATGGCCTCGGCGACCTCTTGGGCCTTCCACTGCAGTACCTCGCGCAGCACCAGCACCGCACGCTGCTTGGCGGGCAGGTGTTGCAAGGCGGCGACGAAAGCCAGGCGCACCGACTCCCGTGATCCCACGATGCTGGCAGGGTCGGTGGCGTCGTCGGGCAGCGGCTCCAGCCACGGGATCTCGGCGCGTTCGTCCAACTCGTCGAGCGGGTTGGCGCTGGGTGCACCCAGCCCGGTCGGCAGCGGCCGGCGCTGCTTGCCCTCGAGCGCCGTCAGACAGGTGTTGGTGGCGATCCGGTACAGCCAGGTGCGCAGCGATGACTTGCCCTCGAACCGGTCGTACGCCTTCCATCCGCGCAGGTACGTCTCCTGCACCAGGTCTTCGGCATCGTGGATGGACCCCGTCATCCGGTAACAATGGGCCAGAATCTCGCGCCGATATTGTTCGGTGCGCGAAAGAAATTCATCCTCGATGGCTTGTGCCGTCACGGGCGAGAGAATAGTCCCGTACACCGACACCTGTCAGGTCGTTACGGGGTGTTGACGTGTACGGGCAGCTCGTCATCCCAGGGCTGGCGGTTGACCATATCGGCCACTCGGACATAGCCGCTTTCGAACTCGCCAGTGGCAGCGTCCACGAGACGGTATTGCTGGGTTTGACGATGGATGGGCTGTGCGTCGAGCAGCACGATGCGCACCTCGCCGGGTTCGAACCGGCAGCGTTCTTGCATCGCGGCGATCAGCTGCTCGTTGTGCATGTGCCCGTCGCCGAAGTTCCAGCCGATGGCGGTGCTGCAGATCCGTTCGCCGTCGGTGATGACGTAGTCATCCTCGTTCTGTCCCGCCATGGCGCGGTGCGCGAGCGTGAACATGGCCCGACCGTGGGTGTTCATGGCGCGGAACGCATAGCCGATGTACATGAGCAGCGGCGCCTGTTCGGTGCCGTAGAAACGTTCCATCTGCGCTTGCGGCATGCTGGCGATCGCGACGATGCCCTTGTCGATCTTGGCGCTGGCGGATGGTTTGACGCACCACAGTGTGGTGTCCCAGTTTCCGGCGTAGTACCGCATGCCCGGCAGGAAGGAAATCTTGCGGGGCAACAGGTTTCCTGCGACAACCACACCGGCGCTGACGGCGAACAGAAGCAGCACGGGTACGGGGTGCTGGATGTCTTTGAGGCCGATGTTCGCGTGCGCGACGAACAGCGACAGCACACCGAAGATCATGAACACATTCCATTCCAGCGGTACACCCATCGGAATGGCGGTCAGGATGCCCAGGTGGAAACAGACCATGACGATGGCCGCGCTGGTGGTGACCCAGCCGCCATGGCTGAAGAACAACGCGATCGGCACCAGCATCTCGATGGCGGTGCTCACGTGCGCGACAAAGCGGGAGAGCCGTCCGGGGCGCAGGTCATCGGGGAACTTCTCGAAGAACGCCCGCTTGAGCCGCTTGGCGCGGATGAGCGGGTTGTTGGACATCATGGTCGAGATGACAAAGGGGAAGTGGTGGTTGAGCTTTGACGTCGCTGCTCCCATCCAGATGACGACGAAGATGAGCTTGGCGGCGACGATCATGTCGGCCCCGGATAAGAGGAACGTGACGGTGAGGGCCCCGTACACCTCGCCACGGGCGGCCAGGAAGATCACCTTGTCACGCAGGCCGGTGAGGGCCAGCAGCCCCAGGATGGTGGCGACCAGCCAGGTGGGTAGCAGCCCCGTCTCGGTGGGCTGGGAGGACAGCGCGACCAACAGAATTGCCAGGAGTGCCGCGTAGAGCGCGATGTCGACAGGGGTACGTGCGGAGCCCTTGGTGAGTGGGACGCGGGGCCAGGGGGGCAAGCGAATGGTGTTGGGGCGCAACCAGTACAAGATTGACCCCAGAGGGGGGAAGAACCTGTTGTTAAGCGGTCCGAAACCGCAGCCGAGGCCGATGACCTCGAACAGCATGGTGTAGAGCACCACCTTCTGGAAGACGATGGGCGCGGAGAAATCCGCCAATTCGTCAACACCGTTGGTGGTCGCCACGGCGGACAGCCACCCGCCCAGGATGTACAGCCCGATCTTCAGTACGTAGAAGAGGTGCAAGGCGACCGGTGTGCCGAAGCCCACCTCGGCCCAGTGCCGGGCCATCGGACGTATCTTCTCGGCGCGGGTGCCCTTGCTCCATTCGGCGACATCGACGACGGGCAATGTGGGCTTGAGGAATCCCATGCGCCCACACTAGAACGTGTTCTAGTTGATGTTGGCCGGTTCGACAGTTCCGTAGAGTTTCCGGGGTGAGTGGATCTCGGGTGCAGCGCGCCTTCGACGGCGCCGATAACGTGCGGATTGTCTACGACACCTGGACGCCGGCGGGAACGCCTCGCGCCGTCGTTGTGCTCTCGCACGGTTTCGGCGAGCACGCGCGCCGGTACGACCATGTCGCGCGGCGGTTCAACGATGCCGGGTACCTGGTGTACGCCCTGGATCACCGCGGCCATGGCCGTTCCGGTGGCAAGCGCGTGTACGTCAGGGATATCTCGGAATACACCGACGACTTCGGCACCCTGGTCGATATCGCGGCCCGCGAGCACCCCGACCTGAAGCGCATCGTGCTGGGACACAGCATGGGCGGTGGGATTGTCTTCGCCTACGGAGTGGACCACCAGGACCGCTATGACCTGATGGTGCTGTCCGGGCCCGCGATCGCCGCGCAGGTGGGATTGCCGTATGTGCTGACACTGGTGGCTCCGGTGGTGGGACGGCTGATGCCCGGGCTGCCGGTCCAAAAGCTCGATGTCAACGCGATCTCTCACGACCCGGCGATCATCGCCGCGTACAACGCGGACCCGTTGGTCCATCACGGCCGGGTGCCCGCGGGGATCGGCCGGGCACTGCTGGGCGTGGGTAAGACGATGCGCCAGCGCGCCGCAGGTCTGAAGCGTCCGGTGCTGACGATGCACGGCGAAGACGACCGTTTGACGGCGCCCGAAGGCAGCGTGTGGCTCTCCGAAGCGGCACCCGATGCGACGCTGAAGATCTGGAATGGCCTCTACCACGAGATCTTCAACGAGTTCGACAAGGAACTCGTGCTCGACGAGGTGGTGTCCTGGATCGACGCCAGGCTTTCCTGACGGGCCTCTGCGCGACACGCCGCGTTCTGCGCGAGCCACTCGACGAATGCGTCGAAAGACGGCGTGTCGGAGGCGGAGTAGTGGCGATTAGCGTCTGCTACGAAGCGCTCAGCGACCGGATCGGTTATCCACAGACCTTCCCCGTATTGGCGCACCACCTCGTCGGATGGAGTGAGATCGAACCCCGTCCAGCGGCGGAGGGCGTTTCGCACTCCCGTGTGCGCCGGTGCCGGGTTGGCGAGATTCTCCGCGTATGCCGCGGGCAGTACGGCATCTTCCTGAAGGGTCACGCGGCCTCCACTGTCTCCCAATGTCGCGTGTGCGGCTATCGAAACACAACCCGAACAGATTGACAACCATCGTTGTCAGAAGTGTGGGTGATGCTTGCTACCGCGGTATGTCGCCGGGCTCGCCTAACCTGGCCTTCGTGACAGAGGACAAGCAGCTCTCGCGGATCGCCGCTCTGCTCCGTCAGGCCGAGGGCACCGACAACGCGCACGAGGCCGAGGCCTTCATGGCGGCGGCACAGCGACTGGCCACCGCGACCTCGATCGACTTGGCGGTCGCCCGGGCGCACTCGGCCAAGCGAGATGCGCAGGCGCGGCCCATCCAGCGCACCATCACCATCGGTGAGGCGGGCACCCGCGGCCTGCGGACCTACGTCAACCTGTTCGCGTTGATCGCCGGCGCCAACGACGTCACGTGCGATGTCGCGTCCAACTCGACGTATGTGTATGCCTACGGTTTCGCCGAGGACATCGACGCCGTCCACGCGCTCTACGCCAGCCTGGTGGTCCAGATGGTCAGGGCCTCGGACACCTACATCGGCTCCGGTGCGCACCGGCCCACCCCGACCATTACGGCCCGCCTGAACTTTCAGCTGGCGTTCGGCACACGGGTGGGGCAGCGGCTCTCCGATGCCCGGCAGGAGGCGCGTGCCGAGGCAGTGAAGACCGAGAAGCGCGGCACGGGAACCGAACTAGTGTTGCGGGACAAGGACATCGAGCTGCGTGATTTCTATAAGGGCACCTCGACGGCACGCGGGAGGTGGCGCGCGGTGAGCGCGCAGGCCGGTTACTCCTCGCACGCCCGCCGCGCGGGCGATCGTGCCGGGCGGCGGGCCAGGCTTGGCAGTAGCTCCGAATTAGCCGGTGCTCGCGGCGCATTGGAGCAGAACTGAGCGATCAGCCACGGCCACGTGATTCCCAGCGCGCCAAGGTATACGCGGCCGAGGAGTTTGTGCGCACCATGTTCGAGCGGGCGGCGAGTCACAGTCAGCGCGATATCGATTTCTTCGGCACCAGATTGACGCTACCACCCGAGGCGCGCTTCGCGTCGGTGGAATCGGTGCAGCGTTATGTCGATGACGTGCTGGCCCTCGTGGCGAGCAGATGGACCGCCGGGCCCGTCACGGTGCGTGCCCGTCGCGGCGCGACGGCTGCGCATTACGAGCGCGACGGAGACCGGGCGGCCATCGCCGTTCCGGACGATCGCAACGGGAGTGCCTGGGCCATGCGGGAACTGGTGATTCTGCACGAGCTGGCGCACCACCTGTGTCCACAGGACGGCCCGGCGCACGGGCACGAGTTCGTAACCCTCTATGCGGAGCTGGCGGGGCTAGCCATGGGGCCGGAGGTTGAGTTCGTCCTGCGCACCGTGTACGCCCGTGAGGGTGTGCGCTAGCGCACGACGGCGATCGCCAGCCCGTCCCAGCCCTTAACGCCCACCGTCTGCAGCGCGGTGGCATCCAGACGTGGATCAGAGCCCAGCCGTTCCAAAGCCTGGCGGGTGCCTTCGGCGTTCGGGCCTTCTTCCGAAATCCAGCGAATCACGTTGTCCACCACAATGACTGCCCCGGGTTGAGTGAGCCGCAGCGCCCAATCGAGATAGCCCGGGTTGTTGGATTTGTCGGCATCGATGAACACCAGATCGAACGGCCCCTCGACCGAGGGCAGCGAATCCAGTGCCGGGCCTACCAGGACCTCCACACGTTCGGCGAGCCCGGCGCGCTTCAGGCTGGCCTGCGCGACGGAGGCGTGTTTGGGATCAAACTCCAGCGTCACCACCGCACCGTCAGGGCCTACCGCCTTGGCGAGCCATGCGGTGCTGTACCCGCCGAGGGTGCCGATCTCCAGCACTCGGCTGGCCTTGGCAATCGTGGCCAACAAGTACAGGAACTTGCCCTGCGCGGCAGATACCGCGATATCGGGCAGGCCGCCTTCCTGCTGTGCCTGCCGGATGTGGTCCAGCTCGGCCGCGTCGGTGGCGACGGTGCGCTCCAGGTAGTCGTCGGTGTCGGTCCACACTGATTGGGAGAGAGTCACTTCCGTGAGGGTACGCCCGTTTCCTGGATTTTGAGTCGCCAGCACGAGCCTCGTGGTATTAACACCTAACCCGCTGTCGTCGCGGCCGAAGGAGTCGGTAATGGCGCTCGTCGACTATCGCGATGTGCTCGGGAAGATTGTCGTCGGGGTGAGTGTCCCGGCCATACTCGGCTTGGGTGCACTGATGGCCAGTCGCTGGGGCAATGCCGTCGCCTACGCAGGCGGCTCCCACCACATGGCCCTCGTGCACACGTGTTTCTCGATACTCGGCGTGATCGGTGGAGCCTCGCTGATCATCATGTTTGTCCGGGTGGTGTACGTGTACATGGCCGCGGATTCGGGCAGCGCGACATTCGATCCGTGGGATTTGATCTTGCTGGTGTGCGGTCTGGCCAGCCTCGTCGGTGGAGTCGCGTACTTCATCGACATCTTCACCTACATGCCGCCTCGCCCGCCCGTACCGTGGCGATTCCCCGTGCCCACGTCCCCGCGCATCAGTCCCACACGGATATTCACCCCGACGACCACCGTCAGGTGGCCGTCGTAAATTCTCAGCCGCGGAGTGCGGAGATAAAGATCTTCGGCACCTTCAGCAGGCTGGGCTTACTGGCGAAGTCGACCAGCAATTCGCCGGTGCCCGCTGCGGTGGCATTGCTCACGAACCACGGCGGCTTCGGGGACAGCGCCCACTCTCCATGGGCAAAAGACCTCGGGAACGGCCGGAACGGGCCGCGCACCACGGTGCGTTCCGGCTTCTCGACGAGGAAACCGTTATGCACGACGCCGATGCCGCTCTGTACGTCGTTCAGAAGGTGGCCGGGGAACGCGCCCCAGGTGGCCGAGGGGGTCAGGTAGCCCACGCCGGTCCAGGCGTTGACAGCCACGGTGCCGTATCGCAGGTTCTCGACCAGGGTGTCGAAATCCGATCCCAGCGCTTTGATGGTGTCGGGATGCGCGAGGACGTTCACGCCGAGGGTTCCAACGAACTCGTCATTGGCGACCCGGGCCGCCTCCTGAATGAAGAGGGCTCCATCCGGGTCATTGGCGACATCGAGTTCGATGACGCCGAGGACCGGCCCGAAGTACTCGGTACGCAGCAGTGCCGTGCGATCTTCGGGGTCGACGACGAGCACTCGCGCGCCGTTCTGGCCGAGGCGCTCGGCATCGGGGTAGGACTGTTGTGCGCCGGCCACGCGGTCGTCCGAACCGGGGTAGTAGGCGGGCCGGGGTGGTGCCTCGTCGACGGCTTTGCGCAGCGCGGCGAGGAACTCCTCGCGCTGCGGCCATGCCTTGGAGAGCACCACGACCTGCGACGCGATGCAGTTGTAGCCGTTGTTGTGCAACCGCTGGGTGGCGATGTGGTGGGTCTGGAACTCGATGTCGGATGAGCTCCACTTGCCGGGCACCACGATGGTCGGCGAAACGCCGCCGAGCTCGCTGGTGATGGCCTTGTCCAGGACCGGCTGGTTGGCGGCCTTGCGCTGTGCACCCTCGTCGCCGGTGCCGAACACGATCGCGTCGTGGGTGACCGAGCTGCCGGTCATGTGGACGTGGTCGACCAGTTGGTGGTGCACCAGGTAGGTACCGACATCGGCGCCACCGGTCAGAATCCGTACCGCGCCGATTGCGATGAAGGGCTGCAGCACCTGGGTGAACACCGGCAACAACGGGTCGGTGATGGGATTGAGCTTCAGTGCGACCACACGGTTGTTGGCGAACAGTTCATACAGGGTGTCCAGCGGCGCGATGGAGGTGATGTTGCCGGCACCGAGCACCGCGCCAACACCGTGGGTGTGGCTGGGATCGCGCTGTGCCAGGCCCGCGGTGCGCAAGGCCTCGGCCTGATCGACGCCGGGCTGCAGCCACAGTTCGGCACTGAATCCGGACAGCAGCAGGCTGTCAAAGATGTTGAGCGGCAACACCGAAACGGTCGTGCGTCCACCGGGGGTGACACCGAATTTGGCGTCTCGAAGCGGGCTGTGCCCGGCTTGGAGCTGCTCCAGACTGGCGATCAGGGCGGCGACGGCCCCCGCGACGGCGTACGGGCCCGAGATCCATTCCTCGCCGACCAGCGGTGATTCCGGGTCGAGTTTCTTGATCTGGAATGCCGCGGCGTGCACCCATTGCTGTGCGTTGTCGATCACGCGCTGGCGAGTATCCGCCAACAGTTGCAAACGATCTGCCAACGAGGTTTCGGCCCAAGCCTTTTCGCCTTCAGCCAAGTCCTGTAGTGCCTGGTCGACGGGGGATTCGATCTGTACGTCGGTCATGGAAGTCAGCTCGCGCTCTAGTCGAAGTCGGATAGTTCGGATAGTGATGTGTTCGGTGGGTCACATGGTACGTGACGTACCACCTCATTGCTAGAGTGAGCTTCGTGCAGCCCGACAGCCAAGAACTCCCCGCTGGCAGGTGGGATGGCCAGCGCGAACGGCGCCGGGCCGAGTTTGTCGAGGCCGCCCTGGCCGCCATTGCCGAGCACGGTCCGCAGACGTCCACGGAGCAGATCGCGGTCTATGTAGGGGTCACCCGGACAAAGCTCTATCGACATTTCGACGGTGCCGCGGACCTACAGCGCGCCGTGGCCCGGCGGGCCGGCGACATGATCATCGCTGAGCTTGCACCCGTATGGCAGCCGCTCGGCTCGATGGCACAGATCATCGAGGCGGGTATCGGTGCGTACGTCCGTTTTCTGGTCGGGCACCGCAATCTGTATCGGTATCTTGCGCGCTGCTCACTCTCCGAGGATTCAGACGCACCCGACGCCATTGCCGATATCAAAATGTCTGCGGGACTGCATCTTTCGCGGGTGTTTGCCGTCTACCTCGATGCGTTCGGGGTAGATACCGATGCCGAGCTGCTCGCGATGGGCATTGTCGGCATGGCCGAGACCTCGGTGAGTTACTGGCTGGACCAGCCGGGGGAGACCTCGCAGGAGCGATTGATCGAAAGTCTGGTCCGGCGGATCTGGCTCATCGTGGAGGACAACCTGCGCGCGGGGGGTGTCTATCTCGACAGTCACGAGCCACTTCCGGAGCCCGGGGAAATCGCACGGAACGCGCAGCGCTATCGCGACCCCGCGCGCCTTCCCTAGCCGGAAGATTTACCTCGGCCGTGGGATGCCGGCGTCATAGGCTCAGCGGGTGCTCCCTTCACCGCGTGTCGACGCCGCCGTCCTGATCACTGGAGCCTCATCGGGGATCGGCGAAGAGCTGGCGCGCGAATTCTCCGGACGTGGCTACCCCGTGGTGTTGGTGGCCCGGCGCGCCGACCGGCTGCATGAGCTGGCCGCGATGCTGGGACCGTCCGCGCGGGTGCTACCCGTCGATCTGTCCAACGATCACGAACGCGCCCAATTGCCGCACCGCGTGGCAGAGCTGGGACTCGCCGTTGATGTGCTGGTGAACAACGCCGGGCTGAGCACGGCAGGGCCCGTCGCCGAATCCGACCCCGCCGCCGAGCTCAATCTCGTGACGGTGGACGTCAGCGCGGTGGTGGACCTCTGTTCACGTTTTGTGCCGCCGATGGTGGCACGCGGCAGGGGTGTGGTGCTCAACCTCGGCTCGGTCGGCGCCTTCGGCCCGCTGCCCGGGCAGGCCGCCTACGGGGCCGCGAAGGCATTCGTGGTGTCGTACACCCACGCGCTCAACGAGGAGTTGCGCGGCACCGGCGTCAGTGCCGCCACGCTGTGTCCGGGTCCGGTGAAGACGGGATTCGGCGCGGCGGTGGGAATCTCGGACGAGGACGCCGAAGCCGCGATGCCCAAGGTCATGTGGGTAGACGCGGCGACTGTCGCCAGGACCGCGGTCGACGGATTGTCAGCGGGCAAGACGGTGATCGTGCCCGGCCTGGCCAACCGGATCGGTGCGGCCGCCAACCATCTGCTTCCGCGCGGATTGCTCACGCGCATGGTCGCGCGAAGCCACCCGGCGCTCAAGAGAGGCCGGAAGGTCTAGCCGCAGACGGCTCCGACGGCCGCCGACTGCACCAGCTTGGTGTACTTGGCCAGCACCCCAGTCTTGTACCGCGGTGGCAGCGGCTCGAATCCCTCACGGCGCTTCTCGATTTCAGCCTCGTCGACAAGCAGGTCCAGCTTGCCGTTGGAGACATCGAGCCGGATGCGGTCTCCGTCTTTGACGAACGCGATCGGCCCGCCATCGACGGCCTCCGGCGCGATGTGCCCAACACACAGACCGGTGGTGCCGCCGGAGAAGCGACCGTCGGTCATCAGCAGCACGTCCTTGCCCAGGCCTGCGCCCTTGATGGCGCCGGTGATGGCCAGCATCTCGCGCATACCGGGGCCGCCCTTGGGGCCCTCGTAGCGGATGACGACGACATCGCCGTGGGTGATGGTGCCATCCTCGAGGGCATCAAGTGCGGCCCGCTCCCGCTCGAAAACCCGTGCGGTGCCTTCGAACACGTCCGACTCGAAGCCGGCCGACTTCACCACGGCACCCTCCGGCGCCAGTGAGCCGTGCAGGATGGTGATGCCACCCGTCGGATGGATGGGGTTGTTCATGGCGCGCAGCACCTTGCCGTCCGGATCCGGCGGCGCGATATGTGCGAGGTTCTCGGCCATCGTCTGGCCGGTGACCGTGAGGCAGTCGCCGTGCAGCAGCCCGGCATCCAACAGAGCCCGCATCACGACCGGAACCCCGCCGATTTCGTCAACGTCCTTCATCACATGGCGCCCAAAGGGTTTCACGTCGGCCAGGTGGGGCACCTTGTTGCCGATGCGGGTGAAGTCGGCCAGGGTCAGGTCGACCTCGGCCTCCTTGGCGATGGCAAGCAGGTGCAGCACCGCGTTGGTGGACCCGCCGAACGCCATCACCACGGCGATGGCGTTCTCGAAGGCCTCCTTGGTCAGGATGTCGCGCGCGGTGATTCCGCGGCGCAGCATCTCCACCACGGCCTCTCCGGACTTGCGTGCGTACTCTTCGCGCCGCTTATCGATCGCGACAGGAGAGGCGCTGCCCGGCAATGACATGCCGAGTGCCTCGGCGGCACTGGCCATGGTGTTGGCGGTGTACATGCCGCCGCACGCACCCTCACCCGGACAGATGGCACGCTCGATGATGTCGACATCCTCGCGCGACATCAGCCCGCGTGCGCACGCGCCGACGGCCTCGAAGGCGTCGATAATGGTGACTTCCTTCTCGGTGCCGTCCGTCAGCTTGGCCTTGCCGGGCATGATCGACCCGTTGTAGAAGAACACCGAGGCCAGATCTAAACGTGCTGCGGCCATGAGCATTCCGGGGATCGATTTATCGCATCCGGCCAGCAGCACGGACCCGTCGAGCCGTTCCGCCTGCATCACGGTCTCGACGCTGTCGGCGATCACCTCGCGGGACACCAGCGAGAAGTGCATGCCTTCATGGCCCATCGAGATGCCGTCGGACACCGAGATGGTGCCGAATTCGAGGGGGTATCCGCCAGCGGCATGCACGCCCGCCTTGACCGACTGAGCCAGGCGCTGCAGGGACATGTTGCACGG
The DNA here is from genome assembly GCF_002013745.1 of Mycobacterium sp. D16Q16. Lineage (NCBI taxonomy): Bacteria > Bacillati > Actinomycetota > Actinomycetes > Mycobacteriales > Mycobacteriaceae > Mycobacterium > Mycobacterium sp. D16Q16. The sequence continues at coordinate 8,522 of NZ_MAEY01000005.1, read as the reverse complement.
GGTGATCTCGTTCCACGACGAACCGACACCGATCTGCGGCTTCACCCAGTCGTCGTCACCCATGCCTACCGCGCGCAGCATTCCACGGGCGGCGGTCTTCTCCAGACCATCGGTGACGTCGCGACTACGCGGCTTGATATCGGGTGCGTCGTGGGCTGACATGGGCCTAAGTATCCCCGGCGGCTACTTAGCCGGTCAAAGGGGATTCGCTCTTCGCACCAGCAGCTCATCGCCGCGGATTCCGCCTCCGGAAGCCGAGCAAAGTGGCAGCATGGCCGCCATGCCATTTATGCCGGTCAGCGACTCGATGTTCCTCATCTGCGAGACGCGTGAGCATCCCTTCCATGTCGGCGGCCTTCAGCTGTTCAAACCGCCTGCTGACGTGGGCCCGGACTATGCCGAGGTGTTCTACGAACAGCTGATGTCCACCACCGAGGTGTCGTCGGACTTCCGCAAACGACCTGGGCAACCGCTGGCCGTGATGGGCAACGTCACCTGGATCATCGATGACGAGGTCGACTGGGAGTACCACGTGCGCCGCTCGGCACTTCCCCGCCCGGCCCGGGTGCGTGAACTGTTGACCGTCACCTCCCGCTGGCATAGCTCCCCGCTGGACAGGCACCGTCCATTGTGGGAAATGCATGTCGTGGAAGGACTCTCGGATGGACGTTTGGCCGTCTACACCAAGATGCACCACGCGGTAATCGATGGTGTCGGCGCGCTGCGCATGATGATGCGCTCGCTCTCCGATGATCCCGATGCGCGCGATTGTCAGGCCGTGTGGGCCCCGGCCAAGCGGCGCGCCAAGAGCAGCATCGTGAGCACCACGAACACCTCGGCGCTGGATCTGGTGCGGGGGGCGGCCGGCGCGGTGCGACAGGTTGTGTCCATTCCGCCCGGTCTGCTCAAGTACGGACGCCACGCGCTGTCGGACCCGCAGCTTGTCCGGCCGCTGTCGGCACCGCACACGATGCTGAATGTCTCGATAGGAGGCGCGCGGCGATTCGCGGCGCAAACCTGGTCGATGACCAGGATCAAGGAGGCTGGCAAAGCGCTCGGCGGCACCGTCAACGACGTGGTGCTGGCCATGTGTTCGGGTGCGTTGCGCACATATCTGGAGGAACAGAACGCGCTTCCCGCCAAACCGCTCATTGCCATGTGTCCGGTGTCGATCCGGGCAGAGGGGGACCAGAACGCAGGGAACTCGATCACCGCGCTGCTGGCCAACCTGGCGACCGACAAGCCAGATCCGTTGGAGCGGTTCAGTGCGATCCGGGACTCGGTGCAGGCTGCCAAGTCGGTGCTCTCGGAGATGACGCCGCTGCAGCGGATGTTGGTCGGCGCGCTCAACGGGGCCCCCGTGATCAGCAGCGCGGTACCGGGGCTGGCCGATCGAGCCGCACCTGCGTTCAACGTGATCATTTCTAATGTGCCGGGTCCGCGTACCGACATGTTCTGGAACGGGTTCGAGATGGATGGCTGCTACCCGGTGTCCATTCCGATCGACGGCGTGGCGTTGAACATCACCTGCACCAGCAGCGGGTCATCGATGCATTTCGGGCTGACCGGATGCCGCACGAGTGTGCCGCATCTGCAGCGCATCCTCACTCACCTGGAGGAGGCATTGACGCAGCTGGAGGAGTCGGTCGCGTAGGGCGCTGTACCCGCAAGGGGTATGCCCGGCCAGAACCTTGTACCCTACGGGGGTATCTGGGCTACCATAGTGGCATGCGAAACCGAACTCGGACTGCGATCCTTGCCGGCGCTGCTGCTGCGGTGCTGATTCTGTCAGCGTGTAGCTCGGACAAAAAGGGAGATGAGACGAAGTCTGAGCATTCGGGACACTCCGGAATGTCGGGTATGACGACGACGCTCGATACCAACCCTGCGACCGCTCCGGCGTCCGATCACAACGATGCCGATGTGACGTTCGCTCAGCAGATGATCATGCATCACCAGCAGGCCGTCGAGATGTCCAAGTTGACAGAGGGGCGCACCGCCAACCCGGCGGTGTTGGAGCTGGCGAATAACATTGAGACCGCGCAGCAGCCCGAGATCGACACCTTCACCGAGTGGCTCAAGAACTGGGGGCAGCCCCTCATGCCCGAGGGACATGACCCCGCGGGGCATATGCCTGGCATGGTGGACACGCCGGTGTTGGACCGGATGAAGACCCTCAATGGCGAGGTCTTCGACCAGCTGTGGCTGCAGTCGATGATCGCTCACCACCAGGGCGCCGTCGCCATGTCGAATGCGGAACTCTCCGGGGGCCAGTACCCTTCGGCAAAGCAGTTGGCGCAACAGATCATCGATAATCAGCAGCCTGAGATCGACACGATGCAAGGCCTTCTCAAGGGATAATGGACATGAGCACCAAGACTTCGACCGGACACGGTTACTCGCTGAAAAAGGATGACTACGCCAAGCGACTCCTGCGCATCGAGGGGCAGGTACGCGGTATCGCCAAGATGATCGACGAGGACAAGTACTGCATCGACGTGCTGACTCAGATCAGCGCCGCGCAGAGCGCATTGCGGTCTGTTGCCCTCGGACTGCTCGACGAGCACCTCGGGCATTGCGTCTCCAACGCCGTTGCCGACGGCGGCGCCGATGCCGAAGAGAAGCTGGCAGAGGCCTCTGCGGCGATCGCCCGGCTGGTACGCAGCTAGGAACCCACCGCGGCGACCACCATCTGCCGCAACACCGCCCGTGTCTGCGCGGGCGCTGATCGACCGGCGCTGTAGGGCGTGGAGTTCATCAGACCAAAAGCGGCGTGTGCCTTGATCCGAGCGTCGGATTCGTCGAGCGCGGGATCGACCTGGCAGAGCACCTGTACCCAGGCTTCGACGTAACGGCGCTGATACTGGCGTACCTGGCGACGCGCACTTTCCGGTAGCGAGTCGAGGTCGCGATCCTGTACCCGGATGAGATCGCTCTCGCTGAGCGCGAAGTCGAGGTGGAAATCGATGAGACCCGATAGCGCCTGGGGGGGCGTTGCCGCCGCCTCCACGACAGCCGTCCCGCCTTCCAGAAGCCGACGGCTGATATCGGTGAGCAGGTCCACCAGAAGCGCTTCCTTGTTCGGGAAGTGCCGGTAGATCGCTGGGCCGCTGATCCCGACGGCCGAGCCGAGATCTTCCAGTCGCACCCGTGCGTATCCGCGCATGGCGAGCAGCCGGGCCGCGGCGGTCAGCAGCTGATCCCGCCGATCCGCCTTGGCGCGTTCGCGCTTGTTCGGAATTGCCGACTCGGGTATCAGGTTGGTCATCAAACCTTCTTGAGCGGTGCGGTCTAGACAAATCAGTTAATGAAGATTATCTTAAAACAAGTTAATCTTCATTAACTGAAATTTCAAGACTTCGGAGCTGGGTATGACTCTGGTGGGTGAGCAGAACAGGGCTGAGCACTCCCGGCTCGTCGCCGAGCTGAGGGAGCGGCTCGCACGTGCGGCGCTCGGCGGCACCGAACAGTCCCGGCAGCGGCATGTAGACCGGGGCAAGCTCCTGCCGCGCGACCGTGTCGAGGCGCTCCTCGATCCAGGCAGCCCGTTCCTGGAGCTATCTGCGCTGGCGGCCAACGGCATGTACGACGACGACGCTCCCGGGGCGAGCATGATCGCCGGTATTGGCCGTGTCTCTGGGCGTGAATGCGTTATTGCGGCTAATGACGCGACAGTCAAGGGCGGCACTTATTACCCGATGACGGTGAAGAAGCATTTACGCGCCCAGGAAGTCGCGCTGCAGAACCGGCTGCCCTGCATTTATTTGGTCGACTCCGGTGGCGCCTTCTTGCCGAAACAGGACGAGGTGTTCCCGGACCGCGAGCACTTCGGCCGGATCTTCTACAACCAGGCCACGATGAGCGCCCAGGGAATTCCGCAAATCGCCGCGGTGCTGGGCAGTTGCACCGCGGGCGGCGCGTATGTGCCGGCGATGAGTGATGAGGCCGTCATCGTGCGCAAGCAGGGCACGATCTTCCTGGGCGGTCCGCCGCTGGTGAAGGCTGCCACCGGCGAGGTGGTGACGGCCGAGGAACTCGGCGGCGGCGACCTGCATTCGCGTACCTCGGGGGTAACCGACCACCTGGCTTCCGATGACAAGGATGCTCTGCGGATCGTGCGCCGCATCGTGTCAACGCTGGCGCCCAGGGTGGAGCCGCCGTGGCCGGTTGTCGAAACGGTTGCCCCGGAACGGGACCCCAACACGCTGTATGACGTGGTGCCCACCGATCCGCGCATTCCGTACGACGTGCACGAAGTGATCGTCAGGTTGGTCGACGGCGGCACCTTCACCGAGTTCAAGGCGGAATACGGAAAGTCGGTGGTGACGGGAACCGCGCGGCTGCACGGGCACCCGGTCGGGATCATCGCGAACAACGGTGTTTTGTTCGCTGAAAGTGCGATGAAGGCAGCTCATTTCATCGAGCTTTGCGATCAGCGACGTATCCCGCTGGTGTTCTTGCAGAACATCTCCGGGTTCATGGTGGGCCGCGATTACGAGGCTGCCGGTATCGCCAAACACGGGGCAAAGATGGTCACCGCGGTGGCGTGTGCGCGGGTGCCCAAGCTGACCGTGGTGATCGGGGGCTCCTACGGGGCGGGTAACTACTCGATGTGTGGGCGGGCGTACTCGCCGCGATTCCTCTGGATGTGGCCGAACGCCCGTATCTCGGTGATGGGTGGCGAACAGGCCGCCTCGGTACTTGCCACGGTGCGCGCTGATCAAGGCGCGGCGTCGGGCAAGGAGTTCACCGAGGACGAGCAGGAAGCGTTCAAGGCGCCGATACGTGAACAGTATGAGCGGCAAGGCAATCCGTACTACTCGACGGCGCGCCTATGGGATGACGGGGTCATCGACCCCGCCGATACCCGAACGGTGCTCGGACTGGCGCTGGGAATTTGCGCCAACGCTCCGCTTGAGCCGGTTTCCTACGGCGTCTTCAGGATGTGACGGTGATGTGGGGTTACCTCCCGCCTGTGGGGGCCGCTTGCGCGAAGAACAGAAGGTGCAGTCAGTGATTCGTTCAGTCCTCATCGCCAACCGCGGCGAGATCGCGGTCCGCATCGCATCGACACTGCGAGCCATGGGAATTCGCTCCATCGCGATCTATACCGATGCGGACACCGACCACCTCGCTGCCTGCGATGCCGCGGTGTGCCTCGGCGCGGATGCCGCAGGCTATCTCGACATCGATGCGATCATCAGCGCTGCCAAACAGACCGGCGCCGACGCCATTCACCCTGGGTACGGATTCGTCTCGGAAAACGCCGGTTTCGTCCGCGCATGTCAGTCGGCGGGCATCGTCTTCATCGGACCGCCCGCCGAAGCCATGGATGCGATGGGCGACAAGATCAGGGCCAAGGACACGGTCGCCGCGGCCGGCGAGCCAGTCGTGCCGGGCAGCGTGGGCGCACTCTCGGATGCAGAGCTGGTCGCCACGGCGGAGAAGATCGGGACCCCGCTGATCATCAAGCCGTCCGCGGGTGGCGGTGGCAAGGGCATGCGGGTGGTGCAGGACCTGAGCCAGGTGCCCGATGCGCTGGTCGCGTCCCGGCGCGAGGCCACGGCGATCTTCGGCGACGACACCTTGCTGGTCGAGCGCTACCTCGCCCGCCCCAGGCATATCGAGATTCAGATCTTCGGTGACGCCCACGGCAATGTGGTGCACCTGGGCGAGCGCGAATGCAGTCTGCAACGCCGGCACCAGAAGGTGATCGAAGAGGCGCCGTCACCGCTGCTGACGCCGGAACTGCGGGCCGCGATGGGGCAGACCGCATGCCAGATCGCGCGCAGTGTCGGATATTTCGGTGCCGGGACAGTCGAGTTCATCCTGGACAGCGATAGTCCCGAGTCCTACTACTTCATGGAGATGAACACCCGGCTTCAGGTAGAACATCCGGTCACCGAGATGGTGACCGGTGTCGACCTGGTGCAGTGGCAGATCCTGGTCGCTGACGGACAACGGCTCCCGTTGACACAAGAGCAGATCGCGTTGACCGGCCATGCCATCGAGGCGCGGGTATATGCCGAAGACCCGGCCCGTGAGTTCCTGCCGACCGGTGGAACGGTTGCACTGGCAAGGTTTTCGGGCAGCGCACGTACGGACACAGCATTGACGACGGGATCGGTGGTGGGCTCGCGGTTCGACCCGATGCTGGCCAAGGTCATCGTGCATGCGGCCGACCGAGAGACCGCGCTAGCCGAAGCCGATCTGGCTCTGGCCGAGACTCGGATACTCGGGGTGGGCACCAACATCGACTTCTTGCGCGCGCTGGTGACGAACCCTGTTGTGCTCTCGGGAGATATCGATACGGCGCTGCTCGACAAGATCGCGTCCGATTACCGCCCACCCGCCGTACCGACCTGGGTGTGGTTGGCCGCGTCGGCCTTGTTGGACGGCGAATCCGGCATCGGAACATTGTGGAACAGCAAGTCCGGGTGGCGTATCGGTGAACATGCACCGCGCTCGTATCGGCTGCGGATAGGGGAGTCGGCCGAACTGGTTCGGCTCTGGGGCGACCCGGTGGCCGAAGTCGGCATCGGAGACGGCGAGCCGGCACCGGCCAGAGCTCATTGCACGACAGGACAGGTGAGCGTCCAGTTCGCCGGCCAGCTGTACCGCGCGGATGCCGCAGGGACCGGTGCCGCGGCGTGGATCGCCACCCAGGACGGGACCTGGCACGCCGATATCGCACCCGAACCACGGCTGCGGCACCACGACGGCGAGGACGAGGACGGCGAGATCCGTAGCTCTATGCCCGGAGTCGTCCGGGTGGTGTCGATGAGCACGGGCACCGTCGTCGAACGCGATGCCCCGGTTGTCGTAGTCGAGGCCATGAAGATGGAACACACCTTGCGCGCACCGATAGCCGGAACGGTCGCCGTTTCGGTGGCCGTCGGCGACCAGGTGGCTGTCGACCAACTCCTGGCCACCATCCACCCGACTGTCGACCCCGAGGAGGGAAGAGCATGACATTCAGCACCGCGGAGCTGCCGGACGAGTACGAATCGCTGCGCAAAACCGTTGAGGAATTCGCTAATTCGGTGGTGGCACCGGTTGCAGCACACCACGATGCCACCAAGACCTTCCCGTATGCGGTGGTGGCGCAGATGGGTGACATGGGGCTGTTCGGTCTGCCGTTCCCGGAGGAGTACGGCGGCATGGGCGGTGACTACTTCGCACTATGCCTGACGCTGGAGGAACTGGCCCGGGTAGACCAGAGCGTGGCCATCACCCTTGAGGCGGCCGTGTCGTTGGGCGCCATGCCGATTTACCGATTTGGCAGCGAAGAGCAGAAGCAGCGCTGGCTCCCCGAACTGTCCTCCGGACAATCGTTGGCGGCCTTCGGTTTGACCGAACCCGGAGGTGGTACCGATATCCCCGGATCGATTCGTACCCGGGCCGTCGAGGACAACGGCAGCTGGATTATCAACGGCTCCAAGGCATTCATCACCAACTCCGGGACGGATATCACTGCGGTGGTGGGCGTAGCAGCCGTGACCGGACGTTCGGCGGACGGATCGCCGGAGATCTCCGTCATTCACGTACCGGCGGGCACACCGGGATTCACCGTCGAACCTGGATACGACAAGGTGGGCTGGAATGCCTCGGACACGCATCCCCTGAGCTTCGACGACGTGCGGGTGCCCTACGACAACCTGTTGGGTGAACGTGGCCGTGGGTATGCGGGATTTCTGCGCATTCTCGATGAGGGGCGAATCGCGATCGCGGCGTTGGCGACCGGTGCTGCGCAGGGGTGCGTCGACGAAAGCCTGCGCTACGCGCGCAGCCGCCCGGCCTTCGGCAGCGCGATCATCGACTATCAGTCGGTCTCGTTCAAGATCGCCCGGATGCAGGCCCGCACGCATACCGCGCGTCTGGCCTACTACCACGCTGCCGCGTTGCTGCTGGCGGGCAAGCCGTTCAAGACAGAGGCCTCGATCGCCAAGCTGATCGCCAGTGAAGCGGCCATGGACAACGCCCGGGATGCCACCCAGATCTTCGGGGGAGCGGGGTTCATGAACGAGACTCCGGTCGCCCGCCAGTACCGCGACAGCAAGATCCTGGAGATCGGCGAGGGGACGAGCGAGGTGCAGCTGATGCTCATCGCCCGGGCTCTGAGCCGGTAAACTGTCGGGAGCACTTAGCTGGGCGGGTGACCTGGGCATCGCCATCAGCCACCCAGCGTGCTGTGTCACGTCAGGTACCCCCACGGGGTTATGAATGTGACCTTTTCTAATCAACGGCGATAAGGCCTGCTCAAGAGGTGTTTTCTTGGGCGGGTGAAACATCGTGTTGCCTGGTGGCGACGAACCCTATGACACACTGGATGTGTCGTGTCTACAGGAGTGAGCATGCTTGTCTTAACTCGTTGGTTCCGGCGCGCCCTTGTCAGCGGTGTCTGTGTCGCAGGACTGCTGGGTGCCGGGGTGGTTCCTGCCCTCGCAGAACCGGGCGATCCCGGCGATCCGGGCATCGAGGCACCGGCGCCCCCGCCGCCGCCCGGTGAGCTTCCGCCACCC